>JAMONC010000109.1 GCA_027066725.1 Desulfobacterales bacterium | reverse complement strand
TGCTAAAGATCCTCCTTTTTATTTTGTTACTCGTAATAAATTAAGATTTTCTATAACACAAATGACAAAATTTTCTACCCAAAATGTAAAATTTTTTACAAAAACTTAACAACATCTTTTTAGTTTCAAAATATAGATAAAGACTTTATCCTTAAAGCCTAGGTTGTTATTTTAATAAAAAACGGAGATAGATAATTAGCGAATGACTATATTGTCAAGATTGATATATAAAGAAATATTTTTCCCCCTTATTTTCAGTTTTATAGTTCTATCTGCTATTTTGTTGTTAGGTAGGCTTTTACCTCTTACAGGATTATTATTGAGATCAGGTATAGGCTTTAGCCAAGTATTGCATTTTATTCTGGTATTGGTACCAACCTTTTTATTATTTGTCCTTCCTCTTTCTGGCTTATTAGGGACAAGTTTAGCAATGGTACGTTTGAATAAGGATAATGAACTAATTGCAATTTTTGCTGCAGGAATAAGCCCTAAAAAAATTTTTACTCCAGTATTTGTTGTTGGAGTTTGTATTTGGATTTTGACTTTTATTACAGGAGCATTTTTATTGCCAAAGGCAAAGACAGTTGCACATAAATTTATCTATCAAATAAGTACTAAAACCCTTACTAGAGGTATTCCTCCTTTAACATTTGTTTCACCAATAAAAGGATTAACTTTATTTGTTAATGTATCAAAAGCACATGGTAGGAGATTAAAGGGCGTATTTTTACAAGATGCAAGAAACCCAAAAGCTATAAGTGAAATATTTGCAAGAAAAGGGGAAATATTAACCTCAAAAGATGGTTCTTGTATTATTCTGTCTTTAAAAGATGGGACATTACATCAGATAGATTTTTCACAAGATAGTTCAAATATTATAAAATTTGACTCTTATATCCTAAAACTTTATGTAACGCTTCCTTCAAAAGGAAAAAGTAGGGGGGAGATGGGGCTAAAAGAATTGATCCAAGATGCACAAAATCCTAACACTAGCCCAAAACAGAAAAAAAGATTATTGATAGAGTTTAATAAAAGATTGGCGCTTCCAATAGGAGCTCTTATTTTAGCTATGTTAGGGGCACCTCTTGGTATAAAATTTGGACGAACAGGTATCTCAGGAGGTGTTGCCCTATCTTTAAGTGCATTCATTATATACTATATATTGCTTGTATTAAGTGAAAATTTGGCAGAAGTTGGTATGCTTTCTCCTTGGATTAGTCTTTGGATTCCAAATATATTATTTGCCGCTCTCACATGGTGGTTATGGAAAAAGATATATGAAAATGGCCCACTATTAGATTAAGGCATTTTTAGATATATAATCCTTTACCTTAGAAATATCTGCTGGAAGTATCTTTAATCTTTGCTCTTTTTTATCTAAGTCTTTTAAAGCCTTTGGTCTTTCAGGGTCTTTACCAATAGCCTTTTTTACAGCATCTGGGAATTTAGCAGGATGTGCTGTTGCAAGACATATTACTGGTGTATCTGCAAGATTACTTTTTAATTTTTTTACAGCACATATACCTACAGCAGTATGAGGGTCTACAATATATCCAGTTTTATCATATACCTCTTTAATAGTGTTTATTGTCTCAGTTTGATTAATTGATGCAGATAAAAAGTCTAATTTTGTCTTTCTTTGTTCATCTTCACTAAATGTAATATATCCAGTTTTGCTAAAATTTAACATTGTATCTTTAACCTTTTTACTATCCTGATCATAAAGATAGTATAAATATCTCTCAAAGTTGCTGGCAATTTGTATATCCATTGAAGGACTAATAGTAGGAATAACTGTCCCTAATTTATATTCACCCTTACATACAAAACGAGTTAATATATCGTTTTCATTTGTTGCTAGTATTAATTTATGTATCTTATTTGATAATAAATTCTTTGCTACATAACCAGCAAAAATATCGCCAAAATTTCCTGTAGGTACAGAAAATATAACACTTTGTCTTGTTTGTTCAAAAACTCTAAAATAGGCATATACATAATATACTACTTGTGCTAAGACACGTGCCCAGTTTATAGAGTTTACTGCACCAAGTTGGTATTTATCTTTAAAATTGAGATCAGAAAATATTGCCTTTACAATAGCCTGGCAGTCATCAAATGTACCTTCAATAGCAATATTAAAGACATTATTTTCTGAAACAGTGGTCATTTGAAGGGCTTGAATAGGGCTTACTCTACCATGAGGATGTAAGATAAATATATTTATATTCTTTCGTCCTTTTACTCCATATATAGCAGCACTTCCAGTATCTCCAGAGGTAGCTCCTAAAATGTTCATCTTTTTATCTTGTTTTGCCAATAGATATTCAAATAGATTACCTAAAAGTTGAAGTGCTATATCTTTAAATGCCAGAGTTGGGCCATGAAATAACTCAAGTAGATAGAAATCCTTTAGATCTATAACAGGAGTAACCTCTTTAGTATCAAATACAGCATAAGAAATATTTATAAGATGTTTAAGGGTCTCTTCAGGGATATCAGAAATAAAGAGTTTCATTACTTCAAAGGCAAGATCAGGGTAACAAAGATCTTTCCACTTATTTTGTGTATCTTCATCAACTACAGGAAGTGTTTCTGGAAGTAGTAAACCACCATCTCTAGCAAGTCCCATCATAACTGCTTGCGTAAACTTTATTGGTTCAATACCACCTCTTGTACTTATATATTTCATTTTATCCTCTAATTTTACTAATGGTGATGGTGGTGGTGATGTTCGTGATGATGATTGGTAATATCTGAGTGTTCTAGGGCACCACCAGCACTATCAAGAAGTTCTTTTAATAATTTTTCGATTTCTTCTGCCTTGTTATAAATTGTAAAAAGCTGTTTAGCAAGTATGGTTTCCCCTTCTTTTTCTAAATCATTTGCCCATCTTTTAAATTCCTCTCCATGAGAATGATTGTGTTCTATCCAATGTGGCAGTAAATGACGCAGTTTTTCTTTAGTTGTTAATTTTGAGTTCATCTTTTCCTCCATAAAACTTAGAAGTCTTTTTAAATTGGTTCCAGGACAATTCTATGTTTTAATAGATCAATATAACAGATTCTTGCCTTTAGCTCTTTGGGTGCTTCAAATAATGCCTGAACTTTTATTTTATCTTCATAAGGCTCAACCCAAATTACATCACGCATAATTTCTTCTTCTTTATCTTCTTTTTTTAGAAATAGGGTTGACTGGCACATGATAAACTCCTTAATTTTTTCTAAAAAAGTTAAACTATTTTTTAATTTTTGACGTATAATTTTAATCATAGGTTCTAGTAATAAAAATTTTTTTGACTATAAAATAGCATTAAAGATAAAAAATGATAGTAGAAAATCATAAATAAATTATAAGATAGTATTACTTATTTAAAAAACGTGTTATGTCAAGTTAAAAATTAAACGTAAAAAACAAGGAGGATGTGATGGCTCGTTCTATTAAGGCCATTAAGGCCATGGAAATTTTAGACTCAAGAGGTAATCCTACAGTTAGAACATTTTTAGAATTAGATGATGGTACAGTTGGTGTAGCTTCCGTACCTTCAGGTGCTTCTACTGGTGAGTTTGAGGCATTAGAGCTTCGTGATGGAGATGAAAGTCGCTATGGTGGAAAGGGTGTATTAAAGGCTATAGCTAATGTTAATGATATCATTGCTCCCCGTCTTATTGGAATGGATGTTACTAAGCAGGCAGAAATTGATAAAATAATGATTGAATTAGACGGTACAGAAAATAAAGAAAAGCTTGGTGCAAATGCAATTCTTTCTGTATCAATGGCAGCAGCCCGTGCAGCAGCAAAAGCATGTGGACTTCCTCTTTATGCATATCTTGGTGGGGTTCAAGCAAATAGAATTCCAGTTCCAATGATGAATGTATTAAATGGCGGGAAACATGCAGATAACAGCGTTGACTTTCAAGAGTTTATGATTTGTCCAATAGGTGCTCCTAATTTTGCTGAGGCTTTAAGATATGCATCTGAGACATTTCATGCCCTAAAGGCGATCTTAAAATCTAAGGGTTATGCTACCTCAGTAGGTGATGAAGGTGGTTTTGCACCAAATCTTAAGAGTAATGAAGAGCCTTGTGAGTTGATAGTAGAGGCAATTGAAAAGGCTGGCTATAAACCAGGAGAAGATATTGCAATTTGTTTAGATCCTGCAGCAAGCTCTTTTTATGAAAATGGTAAATATGTACTTTCAAAATCTGGTGGTGGAGAAAAGACAAGCGCAGAGTTAGTTGATCTGTTTAAACAGTGGGTAGAAAAATATCCTATTGTATCTATTGAAGATGCCCATGCTGAAGAAGACTGGGAAGGCTTTAAATTGATGACTGAAGCATTAGGAGATAAGATACAGATTGTAGGAGATGATATATTTGTTACAAATACAAAGTTTATATCAAGAGGTATTAAAGAAAAGACAGCTAATGCAGTTCTTATAAAACTAAATCAGATAGGTACTGTAAGTGAAACAATAGATGCTATTCGTATGTGTAGAGAGGCAGGATGGGGATTTGTTGTATCACATAGGTCTGGGGAGACAGAAGATCCATTCATAGCTGATTTTACTGTAGCAATGGATGGTTGCCAAATAAAAACAGGTTCTTTAAGCAGAAGTGAAAGACTTGCTAAGTACAATCGCTTACTTGAAATAGAAAGAGAACTTGGTAAGGCAGCTCGTTTTGAACATCCTCTTAAAAGAAAATAACAAAAAGTAAAAAAGATAAAAATAAATAAGCCTGAGTAGCACTTAGCTGCTCAGGCTATTTAATATCTCTAGTTCTTCCTCAGAAAGACTCTCCTTTAAGATTTGAAAAAATTCTTCTTTATCTTTAATAGAGAAAAGATCCCAAAACTTAGGTGAAAGTGCATATAAAAGAGGGCGTCCTATTACCTCTTTTCTTCCAACAATTTTTACAATATCTAGTTCTAATAACTGTCTTAATATATAACTGGAGTCTATGCCACGAATCGCTTCTATTTGTGCCCTTGTTGTAGGTTCTTTACAAAGTAATATTGCTATTACCTCTAATGCAGCATTACTAAGTTTTATCTCTTCAGCATCAACAAAGCGTTTAATCCAATCTTTTAGCTCCTTTTTAGTTTGAAATCGCCATCCATTTTTAGTCTCAATAAGTTCAATTCCACGATCTTGAGTTTTATATTCTTTAGAAAGATCAATAAGTGCCCGTTCTATTTCTTCTTTATTATATTCTGGAATAGCATTTACTATATCTTTAACAGAAATAGGATCAGAAGAAGAAAAAATAATAGCTTCAACTATAGCCTTTAACTTCATCCTTAACAATTAAAGCTCTTGTACTACAACAGTACCACTTACCTTAACTTCCTTTCCATTATTATCAATAAAGGATATGTAGGCACCGTTTATCTCTATTTTAAAACGACCTTTCCAAGTTTTTATAATATGACCATTTGCATCATATAATGTAACTTCTCGTTTTAGCCCAATTAGTCCTGATTCAAAATGCTTAAAACTCTTTCTTTGATTTTGAGTACAGCCCCACATACTTCCTAGGGAAAAAGCGGCAATAATAAGTACTAATATGAGCACATATTTAATAATTTTATCTTTTTTCATAGAATTTTCCCCCCTTACTAAGCCACACTATTTAGCCCTAATTCAAATGCCTTAAGATTTGCTTCTATAAACTTGGGCTTTACTCGTTCTTTAATTGTTTCTATAAATAATTCTTTAGAAATATCTAAGATATTTAGTCCGATTAATGCTCCTAATAATACGATATTTGCCGCCTTAGAAGTTCCTGCTTCTTTAGCAAGTGAAGTTGCATCTATGGCATAAGTATTTTGGAATCTATCTTTTATAAAATCAAGTATATCACTAACTTCAGGATATTTTTGTAAGCCCAGTTTTACTGTCATAGGTTCAATAGGAGCAATATTAGTAATAATTGTTGTCTTTATATTACAACGATCAAGTGCTCTTAGTGTCTCTACAGGTTCTGTACTTATTAATACATCTGCCATTCCTTTTGAGATAACAGGCGCTTTTATCCCTCCTGTCATTACGCTTGATTCAACGACTCCACCTCTTTGTGCCATGCCATGTACTTCACTTACCCGTACATCATAACCAGCTTTCATCACTGCTTCACCAAGAAGTCTTGAGGCAAGAAGAGTTCCCTGACCACCAACTCCCACAAAACATATACGTTTTTTCATTTCTTTCCTCCAATAACTTTTCGTTTGTATAAGATGCAAGGTGCACGAGAAATAATTACTCCTAACTCATCTAATTCTATCATTTCTTTAAATGCCTTTATTGCCTCATCCTTTTTATATGGATCAATAATCTTTATATGTTTTACACCACAAGCCCTTACAATATCTTCTATCAATACTCTAGTATGATTTTCATAGCCAGGAGGCATTAGTTCAATACCTGGGTTAGGCTGGTGTCCTGTCATAGCAGTAGTGGAATTGTCTAATACTACTAATAGGAACTTATGGTTATTGTGAACAGCATTTACTAAAGGAGATATCCCAGAGTGGAAGAATGTAGAGTCTCCTATAAATGCAATAATCTTTTGATCTGTTGCTATAGAAAATCCTGCAGATGAGCCAACACTTGATCCCATACATAATAGATAATCAGCCATATTAAACGGAGGAAGTAGGCCAAGTGTATAACAACCAATATCTGTAGGGAATATAACATCTTCTTCAGATATCCCACATTCCTTTAAGGCCTCTTTTACTGCCATATATGTTTCTCTATGAGGACAACCTGTACAAAGAGATGGAGGCCTTTGAGGGATCTCTGGCATATTTGAAATATCTGGTATTTGTTCTTTAGGGGCATCTATTCCTATTAATTCTGCAATAAGTTCTATTACCTCTAAAGGATCAATTTCATAAAGTCGGCTTAGATGTTTAGTTCCCTTTCCGTATATAGGGACATCCATTGCAGCATCTTGTGCAATACCTTTAATAATTTCTTCTTGAAATGGTTCAAGCTCTTCAACAACCAAAACTCTACCTACTTTTCTTAAAAACTCGAATATCATTCGCCTTGGCTGAGGATATGTAAGTCCAAGTTTCAAAAGTCGAACTTTATCCCAAGCATTTAAAAAATCTATAGCATCTTCTGCATAACAGGCAGCTATACCTGTTGCTATAACTCCAATATCACCTGAACCTTTTACAGTATTAAATGGTGTATTTTCTGCCTCCATTGCAGCTTTTTCTAACTTTTCTAAAAGCACTTTGTGCCTAATTCTTGCTACTGCTGGCACAGGTACCCAACGTTTATTATCTCTTTGAAATCTTCCTTTTGAAGGCTTTTTCTCTGGTAATGGCCCAAATATTACAGGCCCTCTTACATGACTTGTCCTAGTTGTAGTTCTTATAATAACAGGAACTTCTAAACGCTCTGATAATTCAAAGGCGGCTATTGTCATATCCTTTGCTTCTTGAGGATTTGTAGGTTCAAACATAGGAAGAGATGCCATTTTTGCATAGTATCTATTATCTTGTTCGTTTTGGCTGCTATGCATAAATGGGTCATCTGCTGTAACGATAACCATGCCAGCCTTAACACCTACATATGAAAGCGTATTTAATACATCTGAGGCAACATTTAATCCGACATGCTTCATACAGGTAAGAGAACGCTTACCTGCTGCAGCTGCAGCTGCAGTTACTTCCATAGCAACCTTTTCATTAGTAGAAAATTCAAAATAAAGTAATTCTGGTGCTTTTGTTGAGATAAAAAAGAGATTATTAGCAATCTCTGAAGAAGGTGTGCCAGGATAGGCTGCACATATTTCTACTCCTGCCTCAAGTGCACCTCTAACAATAGCCTCATTTCCTAAAAGTAAGGACTTTTTCCCTACCTCTTGTGATATAAGTTCCATATTTATACCTCTTTAAAAGATTTTATTGAGTTTCTTCTCTTACAATATCTCCAACAGAGATATTTTGGCCTTTAATGATTGTGGCTTCACTAGCATCTGTGCCAAATAACAATTCAACTTTTATTTGGCCCTTTAATGGGCCAGGTGCATAGCCTAAAAACTGTTTTGTTATAGGATCAATAATATCTTTTCCTTTACCATATACAAAAAATACATCCTTAGGACGTATCCCAGACAATCTACCTGCATTTAGATAAACTTTGCTGCCATCCACCTTGACTATCCTACAAGACCACTGTGTTGCCCTAACAATATCTGCTGAAATTTTAGGAGCAATCTTATTAAAATCATCTATAGTTGCCCAATAAGAGCCTATTAATGTACTTTGTTGAGCATCTATTACATCTATTCTTAACTTAGGAGTATTTTGAGGATGGTAAACTAAGATATATGCCTGAATTCCAACTTGAGTTGCTATTTTTCTTCGCACAGAAGAATATGTTAGATCAGAAACACTTAATCCTTGATCTTTTAATAGCTTTGATAAATAGCCAGCATCAACAGGTACAACTCCATTTGTTTTCCTTAATGCCTCAGGAAGAAGAGTAAGTACATCTAAGCCCTGATTTCCCATAAGAGATAGTAACACAACCTTTCTACGTAAAATTGGTAGTCCACTGGCTGTAAATTTTCTCTCTGGAAGACCTTTTAATTTTGCTTCTAGTTTTTCTACCCTTTTTTCAAGCTCCTTTTCCTTTTCAGAAGAGCCACCAAAAAGAGAAATAGTTTTGACTTCTCCTTGGGTTTTTTTAAAGTAATCTGCAGTTATTAGTTGAGGATGTTCAATGATTTCATTGTTTAATTGGGAGTTTTGCTTGGCAGTTGTGGCATTTGAAGATGGTTTCTTAATTATTTTTGGGGAGCAAGATACTAATAAAAAAAATATAAGACAAAAAAATAATATAAAAACACATATTCTCTTTTCCATAAAAATCTCCAAAGAGAAATTTTTAATTTACAAACATACTACCTATCTTAAAAAAATAAAAGACCCAAGCATTATACTTGGGCCTTTAATCAGATTATATTAATGGATATAATTTTTAATTTTAGAAGAACCAAAGTAGTTCTGCAGCAAATCTCATAGATACGTCATCTGCTGCCCTACCACTATTGAAGTCAGCTCCTGCGCCATATCTACCATAGGCATCAAGAGCCTTTGTAATATCTTTTGCACCATGGCCTGGGAATAAGAATGCTGCTCCACCTTTTATGGTTACGTTTTGATAAATTCTGTAACAAAGTTCATTATTCCATTCAATTCCCATAAAGGAGTGTATACGGGCATTAGTTACATAATTATAATATCTGAAATAATTTTCTACTGCTTTGCTCTGGTTGAACCACATAGCCATTATATGAGTATTATAATACCATTTTCCATAGCTTGCTTTAACTCCACCACCTAACATCCAAAAGCCTGGATTATCCATGCTTCCTTTGCCGTTAATTGATGCACCTGCACTTGTACCAAAGTAGGATGGGAACATGCTATAAAGAGTTTGTCCTAGGATAGGATTGCCGTCAAAAGAAATACTTTGTTCACTTCCAAAACGTGGAGTAAAACGAGTAATACCAACCGCTGGTGCATAACCATTTAGCTTGTTGTCATCTTGATTAGCATCACCTTGTAAATAATAACCACCAACATGTACTTCAAAGCTATTTAGAGAAACATATTGATGAAGATCAACAGCTACATCTGCAAAAGCAGCAAAGCTATTTATGTCTTTATCTGTTTTGCCTGTTTTATTGAAATCATAGTTGTAATCACCAACACAGTATACTATCTCAGCAATTGGTTTTATGATTCCATAAGAACCCTTGTAGTTTAAGCCAATAAAATGACGTGTAATATCTCTAGAGATTTTGGTAGCATTGGTTGCTATTTCAAAAGGAATGTAGTTTCTATCTAAGAAATAAAATCCTTGAATATAGGTATTACCAAATTTATAACCTGCTTTTACATAGTAAAAAGTTCTATCTTCATCTTTGCCAGAGAACGCTGATCCTAAAGGATTGCTAGTTCCAAGAGCATAACCAGCTTCATTTTCATCTTTTTTAATATACCAAAATGCCCAATCAAAACCGTTTTTAGCACCAACTATTCCTATACCAGGATCATCGTCACCATAAACTAATCCACCATAACCAACATCTGCACCACGAACATCCCATCCAGCTTCAAGTTGAGATGATATCCAAGGAAGATTTATTGTTCCTAAAAGTCTTTCAATCCCAAATTGCTGACTTTGATCACCTTTAGCAAAATCAGTTCTGTCAGCTACTCCTCTATCAAACAGAGAATCCATCTCTAGTGCCATATAGACACTCCATTGATTTTTGCGAGCAAAGTTAAAGAATAGACGGTTCTCTGTCCTAATATAATCATCTTTAACAGCACCAGCTCCTTCATTGAGATGGGCTCTAGTATTACTTTTGTAGATATCATAACTGTTAGGAGAAGCAGATAGATTGCCAAGTCTTGCCATAGCCTGTGCTGCTCTTGCATCTTCACTTCTACCTAACTGATTAGAAAGGCCAAAATCTCTATTTATTTCAGATGTCGGGATAATCCTAATCTGTCCGCCAATTCTTACAGTTATTCCACCAATTGTTTGTACTTCTACGGTCCCCGGCCCTGCATAGCAGGTAGACCAAGAAAATAATAACACCGCAAAAAACATTAGAATAAACTTCAAAGATACTCTACCTTTCATACACTAATCCTCCTCTCCTTTTGAGTATTTCTTTCTTAAAGCCCTTCTCTTTTCGTAGGCTTCTCTCACAATAGCAACGTCTTCAACAAATTCTTTAAGCTCATCTAGTGTAAGAGCTTGTGGCCCATCACAAAGAGCAGTTTTGGGGTCAGGATGACATTCTACTAAAATCATATTTGCTCCTGCAATAACCCCTTGAGCTGCAGCATGAAAGATATCTAATATTCCTTCTGGAGAACGATCCTTTACTCCTGCAGAATGAGTAGGATCTACACATACAGGTAAACGTGTAAGTCTTTTTACAACTGGCACATGTCCAAAATCTATTAGGTTTCGATGAGGAAGTCCTAGTTGAGATTTTACACCTCTTAAGCAAAATACAATATGTCTATTTCCTTCACTTGCTATATATTCGCAAGCATTTAAGGATTCTTCTAATGTTAAACCCATGCCTCTTTTATAAAGTACAGGGAATTCATGTTGTGAGCCAACAGCCTTTAACAATTCAAAATTCTGGGCATTTCTGGTGCCAATTTGTAACATTACTCCTGTAGGATGGCCAGTTTCCTCAAGCGCTTGCCTTATCTCATCTATATGGTTTTCCTTTAAGACCTCCATGGCGACAATTTTTACGCCATACTTACCTGCAAGTTCAAAGACATATGGAAGGCATTTGGCACCGTGTCCCTGAAAATCATAAGGGCTAGTACGTGGTTTATATGCCCCCATTCTAGCTGTTTTAATTCCTAATTCTTGAAGACATTGGAATACTTGCTCTACATGTTCAGGAGTATCAACAGCACAAAGTCCTGCAAATATTTGGAGGCTGTCTTGATCAAATAATATATCTTGATATGTAAATCCAACAGGATGGAGGTGGATATCATGTCTTCCAATTTGACGATACTTACTTGATACCCTTACGACCATCTCCACTCCATCCATAGATTTTATAGGCTCTGCTGGAATATTATGGGTGGGGCCTATTAAATGTATCTCTGTTACAGGACGTATTTCACCTTCAGATTCTACCACTTTAACTTTTATTTCAGGAAAATGACGTAAAAATGAGACAATATCTTCAACTTCAGGGCCATCAGCCCTAATTTCTGGACGCATGATAATAATCATGGCTTATTAACTCCTATGATAACGAAATATTAATGAATATTGATTCAGTTATTAGCATTTTGACTAAGTCTGGTCAATATGTAATTAATAAATAATTTGGGGATCATATAAGGTACCAGTGATAGTTATATATTTATTCATGTAAGGATAACTCACTTTTAATCTAATATTAATTGGTGACATGGAAACGTATTTAAAATTAAGAATGATATTACCTGTGATATCAAGTGTTGGTGTGCCTTTAGCAGAGAAGTTTTGAATGGTGATTCTATTTCTATTTATTAAAATAGCACCAATGATATGTTTCAATTTTAAATTTAAGGAGTTGTTTTTCAGTACTAATTTGTTACTAGTTAAATGTAGAATTCCAGTTTTATTTAAAAGATTAAAATTTCCATTAATATTTATTTGGCCTTTTATTGTCTTAAATCTAGTATAATAAATTAGAGAATCTAAATCCAAATCTCCTTTGTATAGAAGATTATGATTTCTTTTTTTAAGAATTAGCTTAATTTTTAGAGGATCAGTATAAATTAATATTTCTTTTTTAAGCAAAAAAAGTGGATTATAATCAATAACAATTGATTTCAAATTATACGATTTGTTATTTAGATATATATTTATATCTTTTATTTGGGTCTTAATAATGTTGCTATTTATATATTGATAATTTAAGGAAGTTTGATATCTAGAAAATATATATTTATTAAATAGATAAGTTGAAAGTGTATTATATGGGAATAAAAATATGAAACTAATTATAAATATAATTATAAAAAATATTAAATGAATTAAATATTTTTTCATGGGTCTAATATTTAAGTTTTAGTTAGTATAATAGCTATATTAGCCAAATTATTATTTGGTTGTTTAGTTATTAATAACTTCTTTATATATAAATTATCATATATTTCTATATTTTTAATAATTTGTAATATCTCTGTAAGATTTAAAGAGTTAAATTTTACATATACCGTTTCAGTGTTATTATTTGAATTTATAGTTTGTAGATTAGTTATACGATTATCAATATTATTTTCAGTAGAAATTTGTTGTATAAATGATAATAAATCAATATTTAAAATATAACTATTTGATTTATTATTATTTAATTTCTTTACTAAAATTTCTACTTTTTTAATCTTGTTTAATAAATCATAAGTTCTAGATTTTATTTGAATTATTTGACTATTAAAAAAACTATAAGTCCAAAAAAATATAAGAAAGAACGAAACAATTATAATAATATTGATATATATTTTTTCTTTATCTAGTTTTATAAATTTTAGATTTTGCATTTTAATGAAAAATTAACTTTCTCATTTTGTTTTGAAGTATTTACAATTTCAACACTAGAGAAATATCTTTTTAAATTTATTCTTAACTTATCGAGTTTTGATAATTGTGTAGTATACCCATAGCATATAATAGTATTTTGTTGATAAGATATACTGTTAATAATACAATCATTTGGACATGAAATACTAAAATCATAAAGTATTTTAGATATTTTTATTTTATTTGACTTATTAGATATTTTGCTAACTTTATATAATAATTCTCCATATGGATCCGAACTATTTATTATACCATTCTGTTGATATAAGTTAGTAAGAATATTACTGTATTTTTTATATACTATATTAGTAGCATTTAGTTTTAATATATTACCACCTAAAAACATACTATATGAAAGGATAAAAACAGAGACCAAGGAAATTAGTTCTTTTTTAGTAAAGACCTTTCTTCTTAAAATTGGAAGTTCTATGTTATTTTCTAACTTATCTAAAGTAAAAATTACATCTTCTTCACTAATAGGAATAGATGTTGAGCTAAAAGAAAGTTCAATTGCTCCACGATTAAAATTGTATATTATTTGTTTTGTTTTATATAAAAATTTATCTTTTTTCTTTAATAGTTCTAAAAATGGCGTAGAAACATATTTTGCTTTCTTAAAGATATTTAAATTTTCTTTTATAGAATTTTTTAGTTCTTCATTAAAAATAAAAACAATAACGTGATTATTATGTAATACAAACCCAAAATTAGATATC
>JAMONC010000108.1 GCA_027066725.1 Desulfobacterales bacterium | reverse complement strand
CTCTAAGGTTTCATCTCCTTCTGCAATAATAGCATCGCCTAAAATTTTTCTTATTTCCTCACATCCTTTAAGAAATACTTTATCTATCTCTTCTTTATTTGTCCCTTTTACAGTTATTGTAATATGGACCTCTGGGAATTTTGGATAATAACCAATTGTTAATAGCTCTGAACTCCTTTCAAGGTCAAAAAACATTTCATTTATATCAGTTTCTTGAAGTCCAAATGTTCTAAAAAGGTGTTGCTTAACTATTAAATTAGTAGGAAGTAGCTTATTAAGCCTTGGTATAACTTGATTTACCATGTGATCTTTTAGTTGTTCAGGTACGCCAGGAAGAAAAAATAGAGGCATATCTTTATATAATAATAAATAGCCTGCGGCAGAGCCTTTTGGATTTAACACTTCTGCACCTTCAGGAAGCCAGGCAAGTTTTTCTCTCATTTTGGAATGCTTAAGTCCAAGACGTTTTTCAACTTCAATAATTCTATTAAATATCTCTTGATTTAAGATTAATTTTAATCCAAGTGCATCTGCAACAACTTCATTAGTGATATCATCACTTGTTGGTCCAAGTCCTCCAGTAATAATTACAAATTTTGATCTAGTTATAGCAGTTAAAAGACTTTGTTTTATATCTTTAGGGTTATCTCCTATTATAGAAATCCTTTTTATTTCATAGCCTGCTTCCATAAGTTTTCTTGCTGCAAAACTAGATGTTGTATTTATTACTTTACCGCTTAATAATTCATCTCCTATTGCAATGATTTCTCCATACATAACTTGCACCCATTTTTAAAAATTATTTGTTAACATAAATTTATAAAAATAAGCCTTGATAATTAAAACAATAACTCCTGCGATGATCCCTGATACAAGATCATCTATCATTATACCAAAGCCTCCTTTAAATTTTTTCTCTAAATATCCTATAGGAAAAGGTTTAAGTATGTCAAAGATACGAAAGGCCAAAAAACAAAAGAGAATCCCTAATATTTTAGTAGGATGAACTAAAAAGAGACAAATTCCCATGCCTGCAATCTCATCTATAACAACTTGTGAAGGGTCTTTATCTGCCAATATAAAAGCGCTAATATCCGAACTCCATATGCCTAAGAGGGTTAAAATTAAGATGGATAAAACAAATATATAAAAAGGAATAGATAAAAGCATGAGATATAGAAAAATACTAAGTAATGATCCCCAAGTACCTGGAGCAAAAGGTATAAATCCTACACCAAAACCTGTAGCTAATATAAGAGCCCACTGATTTTTAATACTTGTTATATCAAGTTTTTTATTCATTTATTTTTTAATCTTTTAGTTCATGTTTTTCTACCCATTTATATATTGCATCTCTAAAATACCAAGCAGGTAACACTATTAAGAGTGTAATTACTGCAATAAAGGCAAGACCTATAAAGTCTTCTTGATATATTTTTGCTCCATGGAGAGTTAAAAGTAAAGTTCCTGGCATCCTTCCAATTGTAACTACAATCAAGAATACCTGCCAGGGCATCTTACTAAGACCTAGTAGATAACATAAAAAATCCTTTGGGAATCCAGGCAACAAAAATAGTATAAACGATACAAATATCCCTTGATGATCAATTACATGATTAAATTTTTGGTATAAATTTGAGTTAGCAAGTCTTTTTTTAACAATAGCTCTAAAAAATCTGGCAATAAAAAAGGCTCCCAATGAGCCAAGAGTTAGTCCTATTGTAGAATAGAAAAAGCCTTTCCAGACCCCAAAAACAAAGCCACCAATTAATCCTGTTACTTCTCCTGGAATAGGAGAAATAATTACCTGTAGAGACTGAAGCAAAATAAATATTAAAGGTGCCCATATGCCAAAAGATAATATGAATCTTCTTGCACTGTCTGCCTCTTTTAATACTTTAAGAAAGTCCTTCCAAAAAGAATAGATTACAGTTTTATTTGAAAGGTAGAGGGATATAGAAAGGATGCATAAAAGAGATATAGCTACAAAGCTTAGAAGGATAAGTTTTTTTATATTATTTTTTTTTATCGCATCTTTTTCACAAAAGTTCACAGTCCCTCTCTTAAAAGAATGGTATCCCGTCTCCAGTTCCAATCATCTTTTTGAGGATAGTCTTGGTTATAATGTCCGCCTCTACTTTCTTTTCTCATAAAAGCTGCCTTTATAATAAGGTGGGCTACTTGTGCTAGATTCCTAAGCTCAATAAAATCTCTAGTAAGAATATAGGACCAATAGTGTTCATTTATCTCTTCTAAGACAGGCTTTAGTTTTCTAAGGGCAAGAGAAAGTCGTTTTTCATTTCTTACAATTCCAACATAATACCACATAAGACGTCTTATCATATCCCAGTTATAGGATATAAGAACTGCTTCATCCATATCTATCGCACCGCCTGGATCCCAGGCAGGCACAGGAGGAATAGGACTAGCTTTTAGTGTTGGAAATATATCTTTTATCTTTTTATATGCCTGATCAGCCATTACTAGTCCTTCTAAGAGGGAATTTGATGCAAGGCGGTTTGCACCATGTAGTCCACTACAGGCACACTCTCCTACAGCAAAAAGTCCTGTTATATCTGTTTGTGCCCAACAATCTGTTACAATTCCCCCACACATGTAGTGAGCAGCAGGTACTACTGGAATAGGCTCTTTAGTAATATCTATGCCAAACTTAAGACATGCATGATAGATATTTGGAAATCTTGATATTATAAAGTCCTTTCCTCTATGGGTTATATCTAAGTATACGCATTCTTTACCACTTTTTTTAAGCTCTGAATCAATTGCACGGGCTACTATATCTCTACAAGCTAGCTCTTTTTTAACAGGCTCATATTCTTCCATAAATCTTTTGCCTTCGTAATTTATAAGCCTTGCTCCTTCTCCTCTAAGGGCTTCAGAGATTAGGAAGTTTTTAGCATCTGGATGATATAGACAGGTAGGATGAAATTGCACAAATTCTAGATTTGCAATTCTAGCCCCTGCTCTATATGCCATTGCTATACCATCGCCTGTTGCAACATCAGGATTG
>JAMONC010000107.1 GCA_027066725.1 Desulfobacterales bacterium | reverse complement strand
GATAAAACTAATAAGAGAAAGGGTAGGGGGAGTACCCCTACCAAGTTATTAATAAGCAGTAGTTGCTATATTTTTTATCTCTTCATCTGTTAAGCATCTATTAAGATTGGTAGATATTTCTTTTACCTTTTTAAATACAAATTCTAGATTATAGTTATCTACATGTATTCCTAATTCTTTTAGTTTGGCTTCTACAGCCCTTTTCCCTGCCTTTTTGCCAATTAAGAATTTTCTAGAAAGTCCTAGCTCTTCAGGAGAAAAGGGTTCATAAGTATCAGTACTTTTTAGAAGTCCGTCTATATGGATTCCAGATTCACATGTAAATATTTCTTCTCCTACTATAGGTTTTTTAGGAGATATTGGATAACAAGCTACTTCTGCTACGAAATGACAGAGTTTCTTTAAGATTTTTAAGTTATATTTAGTTATGTTAAATTTTTTACTTAAAAAACTTACTACTTCTTCTAATGCGGCATTGCCAGCTCTTTCGCCAAGGCCACAAGCTGTTACATCTATGTAGTTTACGCCTGCAATAAATGCACTTATAGCATTTGCTGTTGCCATACCAAAATCATTATGTGTATGTATACCAAGATCAACTTCTACATTCTCCCTTAGCTCTTTGATTAACGAATATGTAGTTATTGGATCAAGTATTCCTAGAGTATCTGCTATACGTATTCTATTTATTCCACAGTCTTCTAGTAGTTTAGAAATAGTTAATAAAAAATCTTTATTAGCTCTGGTTGCATCTTCAAACCCTACAGAGATATAGATGTCTGTATTTTCCCTTAGCCAAGAGATTTCTTTTTCTGCTAATTCAAGAAGTTGTCTTGGAGTCTTATGAAGTTTTTTATATATATGTAATTCTGATACTGGTATAGAGATAGATACAATATCTGGTGATAAGCTAAGTGCAGTTTCAATATCTTGTCTAACAAGCCTACTCCATAAGCTTAATTTAGCAGAAGCAATTTTGCGAGATATATTTATTAGATCTTTTATATCAGGGTTTTCTACACATACTCCAAGCTCTATTTCATCTATATTAAGTTGAGTTAATAGCTCAACAATTTTAAGTTTTTGTTCAAGTGTAAAATATACATAGGCTGCTTGTTCACCTTCTCTTAGAGTTGTGTCTATGATTTTTATATGTTTCATGGCTGACCTCACTTATATTGACAAAAATGAAAGATTATCTACAAAAATGAAAACTCTTTTTTGGATTCCATGTCATTTTTGTAGATAATATCTTTTGATCTTATAGCGCGTTCCCAATCATTTGCTATAATTTCAAGCATAGTTAGCATCCCATCATATCCTAAAAATGCCCTATCTAAATAAATATCTCTATTTGTTGGGCTAAAGACATCAAATGCCAGTTTTATGCCAATCTCTTTTGCAATATAGTATTCCCATGAACTTCCAATAATTGCGTCAATATAAGTGGTTTTTAGAGCTTCTTTAAGCTTATATCCATCAGTTTCAAAAGAAACCTTTGGACAAAGGCCTAAATCATTTAATTCTTTTTTTAGAATCTCTTTAGCATATTCTGGGCAGGATCTTAGGAGGATAAGTTTAGGTATCATCTCTAGGTCTTCAAATAGCATACGTACAAGCCCTATTGAAAAACTAGCATCTGCACTTATTGCTATTTTACAATTATGATATCTTGGGATTATCATTAAAGCCCGTCTGCGCAGTATATCAACAACCCTTTTTTCGCCTTTTTTTATTATATCTTCTGCAGCTTTTGTAACTCCAAAGTATTGGGCTAAGCGTTTTATCCATCTCTTTGTATTTTTTAATCCTATAGGCAAAGGAATATCTGAGAGTATTAGAGGTATGTCGAACAATTTTTCTAATTTTTTAGCAAAGTCATATCCTGCATCATGGCTTAATAAAATATTAGCGCTTGCCTCTGATACCTTTTCAATATCTTTTATGGATGTATTAAATGTAAGGATTGTATTAATTTTTAGGCCTAATTTATAAAGTATATCTTTTACCCAATAAATATCTGCCCACCATGTTGGATTTATACTAGCTTGAGGTGCTATGATATTTACTTTATTGCTAAAAATTTTTTTATTGTTTGGTCTTATAAATGGGATTAAAGCATTTAATGCCTCATCTATACCAGTTAAAAAGTCTCCTCTAAAGCCACCTGCATATATAGGAATAAGAGTTGATTTTACTTTGGGAGAAACCTCAATACATATTCCTTCAAGATCTTCTCCAATTATATCTGCAGCGCATGTACCAACAACAAATATCACTTTACAATCAAAAGATACATCAGCTTCTTTTATAAGGCTTTTTAATTTTTCTGATGCTCCCATTATCACATCTGATTCAAATAGTCTGGTACAGCCTATCTTTCTATTTGTAAAATCTACCTCACATGCATCAAATGCAGATGACACTGTTGCAGCACAACCTTGAGGGGAATGGATAACTATTGCAGCATCTTTAATACCTGCAATTACAGTGGCTACTCCCTCAAGTGCACAACCTATTAGAGGATCTTTACTATACCTACAATTTTCAAATACTAATTCATCATACATGATTTTTTACCTCTTTGAGCATACATAGTTGTATCAGGCATATCACAGGCAAGTTTAGGCGTTAGAGATTTTGCACATGATAAGACTTTGTTTTTAGGGAATATCATCTCTTTAAATAGCCAGCTTCTTGGCCTAAAAGAATATTTAAATGCTGTTGTTATACACTTTGCTACCTTAAGTGCCCCTCTATATCCAAACCTTGGTCTGTTTAATATGGCATTTAGATCTACTAAGGGAATAGTTGGGAAACTAAGGGACGAGCCAAAGTATACTGTTGTTTTAGGGCTTAATCCTCCTAAAAATTCTAATAACTCTTCTTCTGTCTGTTTCATTGATTCATATCTTCCAAATGCTAAAGTACCTTTAGTGATTAAAATTTCAGGATCCATCCCTGTCTCTAGCATATAGTCTATGCTAGTTCTTCTAGCTTTTGTACTCCACGGGTGAAAGTTATAGATTATAGCCCTCATACCAAAG
>JAMONC010000106.1 GCA_027066725.1 Desulfobacterales bacterium | reverse complement strand
TACCTCTCTTAGCCTTCTCATTCTACGTTTTCTTTCTTTTATATCCATTGTAAATGCCCTGTGTATAGCATTGGCCACTCCCTCTATATCATAAGGATTTACAAGTATTGCTCCTGTTTGAAGTTGGGCAGCAGCGCCTGCAAACTCACTTAATATTAAGACTCCATTTCCTTCTAAATTGCAGGCACAATATTCTTTAGCAACAAGGTTCATTCCATCTTTTAGTGGGGTAACAAGTCCTATTTCTGCAAGTCTGTAATAAGCAAGAAGCTCTTGCCTATCAAGACTTCTATAAAGATAATGTATTGGAACCCAGTTAGATTTAGTAAATTTACCATTTATTTCTCCAACAAGTCTATCGATCTCTGCCTTTAAGCTTTGGTATTCTGGTACACCTTCTCTGCTTGGAACAACAACCTGTACCAATGTAATCTTTCCATGTAGTTCAGGGTATCGTTCAAGTGCAAGTTTAAACGCTTTGAATTTTTCAGGAAGTCCTTTAGTATAATCTAAACGATCTATGCCAAGTACAATTTGTCTTTCAGGAAGTGCCTCATGTAAAAACCATGCAGTATCTGCTACAGGTTTTGAAGCTGCTTGTTGAGAAAATGCTTCAAAATCAATACTTATTGGAAATGCTCCGATTCTAACTTCTCTTTCTCCAACTTTAACACGAACAACTGCCCCTCTACCATAAGATCTTATCCCAGGACAAAGTTGATGTATACAATTAAGAAAATTCCTTCTATCCCTCATGGTTTGAAAACCAACAAGATCAAATTCTAATAAGTTTCTAAGTATTTGTTCTCTCCAGGGAAGTTTTAAAAATATATCTAGGCTAGGAAATGGAATATGTAAAAAAAAACCAGTTTTTCTTTCAACATTTAACTCTTTAAGTGCACTTGCAAAACACATAAGGTGATAATCATGCACCCATATAAAATCTTTAGATGTTGAAAATTTTGCTGTAATCTGAGCAAATTTTCTATTTACATTTAGATACTCATACCAGTACCTAGGTTTAAAATTACATAAGCTTTGGAGGTCATGGAATAAAGGCCATATTACTTCATTTGAAAACCCATAATAAAAATTTTCTACTTCTTCTTTGGTTAAAGGTACTGGATGTAATTGATAGCCTACTTCTTTTGATGCAGGAATAATTTGTCCAGATAGATCTGCATCTTCTGTTGCGCCTGACCAGCCTATCCAAAGCCCTCCACGGTTTCTAAGAACTGGTGCAAGAGCTGTTACAAGGCCACCAGCGCCAGGTTTTATCTTCCAACCATCTTTTTCTTTTACAAGTGCAATTGGTAATCTATTTGAGACTGCAACAAGCCTAGTACCATCGCTTACCATTTATCCCTCCTCTCCTTTTAATACACTTATAAACTTATCAAGTATCCATAATAGTTCCTCTGGTGGAACTATCCATAAATCAGCAGAAGTTTCTCTTAAATTTTTTCTTACAAGTACACAAAGTCCTTTGCCCTTAAGAGCTAAAAATGCATCTTCATCAGTTAAATCATCACCTAAATAACAACTTATATAATTTTTATATCTACTTACGAGCTTATTTACTGCAAAGGCTTTATTAGAACCAGGAACTCTTATCTCAACTCCGCCATCAAAATCTTTTATAATAAGATCACTATCTTTAGATAAATTACTCCAAGCCTTTTTTACAGAGCTTTCTAAGCTTTTTGCTTTTTCTTGTTTAATTCCTCTTGTATGAAAAGCTATACAGCCAGTTTTTATCTCTAGATGATTTTTTAATCCATGTTTTATGCACCAATTAATATCCTTTTTGAGTGATTCTTCTTGAATAGGAGTCATTGGTTGTATATTTTCTTCTTTACCAGTTGGATATAGTATCTTAAGGCCATGACACCCCCAAATTTCTGGATGGGGATTAAGTCCAAGTAGTCTTTTTAATTCTTTTGTTTCTCTTCCTGTTATTATAACAAGTTTGCAATTTTTTATATTAAGTAACTCTCTTAAGCGATCTCTTACACCAGGATAAGGGTATGCCTTATCTCTTTCTTCAACAAAAGGAGATAGTGTTCCATCATAGTCAAACATCAATAGGGCTTTTTGGGTACAAGAAAGTGATAGCCAAAATTTTTCTAGATCAAATTTTTTGTTAAGTAACTTCAAAGTCCAACCTCAATCCTTTCTTCTAATCCATGTAAAATACTAATCATAAGGCATAGGTATTCACGAAGATGTCTTGTTATAAGGAAGTTTTCATGTACAAGCCTTCTCGCTTGTCTTCCCATTCTTCTTAACTCATCTCGTCTATGTAAGAGATATCTTATTCTAAGTGCAGCACCTTCTGGAGTTCTTACTAAAAATCCTGTAAAGTGATCTATTACCTGAAGTCTTATCCCTCCAGTGTCTCCACCTATTACAGGTTTAGTTTTCCACATAGCTTCAGTAACAGTAAGACCAAAGCCTTCCTTTATCGATTTTTGAAGTACAATGTCTGCAGCACGTTGAAGAGCATTAATTGTACGATGGGAGTCTGGGGGTAGTAATAATACATGGATGTTAGGATCATCAGCAGCTGCTCTTTTTACCTCTGCAAGCACTATTTCTCCTTCAGGATCATCTGTAGCGCCACCACCTGCAAGGACAAGTTGAAGAGGAATCATTTTATTTGCAATTCTATATGCGTCTATAACACCCAAGGGGTCTTTAAATCTGTCAAAACGTGAAACTTGAAGTATTAAAGGAAGCGAAGGGTCTAGTCCGAACCTATCATATACACTTTGTATTTCTTCCTCTGGAAGCTCTATATTTTTTTCGCTTAGTGGATCAATGCTTGGTGCTATTAGATACTGTGGGTGAGGAAGAGGCTGAGCAAATTCTGCTAAGGAGAAGATGCTTGCATCATAGGGTTGTATCCATTTTTTTAGATATCTCCAAACAGGTCTATAAGGTTTACTAACATCAATATGACATCTCCAAACCCATTTTCCTTTTCTATTTGGGCAAAAGTGTAAAAGTGCTGCTGGCTGAGGATCATGTATAAAGACAAAATCTGCA
>JAMONC010000105.1 GCA_027066725.1 Desulfobacterales bacterium | reverse complement strand
TTTCATCGGTGGTAAAATTACATTGGTAAACCAGATTAAACTTAATTCTCCATTTGATCAGTTCTTCTACACACCAAAACAGCTTCGTGATAAGTTTGCTCAGCTTGGTTGGGAAAGAATCGTTGCTCACCAGACCAGAAACGTTCCCCACACTGGTCATGAGTGGTTAATGAAGGGTGCATGGTTCTGTGCACATGGAGATGCTCCTGTTGTTGATAAAGATGACAATGTACGTTTAGGTACAGCTGTTTTAGTAAGTTGTATTATCGGTCCAAAGAGAACTGGTGACTACATTGATGAGGCAATTCTTCTTGCTCACCAGGCACTTCATGATGGACGTTACTTCAGAGAAGACGTACACATGGTAAGTATTGCTCTTTGGCACATGCGTTATGCAGGACCCAAGGAAGCTATTTTCCATGCAATTTTAAGAGCAAACTTAGGTTGTACTCACCATATGTTTGGTCGTGACCATGCAGGTGTTGGTGACTACTATGAAACCTATGGTGCTCACAGAATATTTGATGATCTTCCAGAAGGTGCTTTAAAACTTAAACCAGTTCGCGTATTAGAGTGGTGGTACTGCCCACTTTGTGCTGAGGTTACCTATTCTGGTCTTTGTGGCCATAGCAAAGAGCGCCAGAAATTTAGTGGTACATTAATTAGATCTATTATCAAAGACGGAGTAAAACCAACTCGTTTGATTATGAGACCAGAGGTCTTTGATGCAGTTATGGAATCTGCTGAGAAATATGGATTTGGAACTCCATTCTGTACAGAAGAATATCTTGAGAAGAGACAGCCAGTATTTGAGGTTCCACCTCTTGATTAATAAGAACTAAAATATAGTTAAGTCGGAAGTGAATTTGGAAGTTTAAGTTAACGAAAATTCAAGGAGGGTTCAAAATGGCTGAGGAAACTTATCCCATTAATGTATGGATTAATGAGGAAAGATATGCTAAGCTCCAAGAGGCTGGGCTAGCAGATATGGCCAAAGAGAAATTGGCAGGTATGAAGGTTCTTGAGCTCAGGGTTACCCCAGAGCAAAAAGATGAGATCTTAAAACGCTTCCCAATGGCAAAGTTTGATGCATCTACTACAAAGAGTATTGAGCTTTTACCCCGTGAGGTAAAGGACAAGATGCTTGAAGTTGCCATTGCTAAAAAGAGCGTTGGACCTGATGCAATGGAAGAGTTCCTTAAGATTGAGGAGTTCTCCAAAAAATATGCTTCATAAGCTTAACTAAATTTTTTAGAGAAAAGAGGGGGGACACGGTTGTGTCCCCTTTTATTTTTTGATAACCTTTTAAAAAGGAGGGCGATAACAATGTTAAAAAGGTTATCTGTGTTATTAATTGCTTTTTGTTTTTTAGTAGTAGGGATTTTTAGTTCTATCCCAAAAGCAAGTGCACAGCCACCTTCCATGCAAAAGATATATTATTCAGCTGCATATGGCGGTTTGCTCGGTGGTTTACTGGGTGCTGCTATTATGGTTTTAGGTTCAAATCCCAATGATCATTGGGACTATATTGTTAAAGGTGCTGCTGTTGGGGTGATCTGCGGCACTATTTATGGGATAATAGTCTCCACACAATCTCCCTATTATGGATTAATTGACTATTCTTATAATACAGGCCTTGATTTTCATGCACCAGAACTAGGAATGTTGGCAGTAAAAGATAATAGATTTGGTGTTGAAACAAATTTTGCTGCCACACCAACCCATATTAGATATATACCGTATGTAAATGTCTTTGCTTATCATTTTTAATCTTTTTTCTTTATAATCAAGAGAGGCAATATGATAAAGGGCGCTAATATTAATCTTAGATTTAATACTCTTAAGGTATTTGAACTTTCTCCTAGTGAATATTTTGGAGCACTAGATTATGGTGTAAAAAAACACTATGCTCATTTTTCATATCATTGGGACCCTGATGAGTATAATATAACAGTTATGGGAGCTGGCCCTGTTTACGGGCTTTTACCTGGAACAAAGCGTCTTGTAGCAGTTTATAGATCCCCAATAAATGGTATTTTAACTCTTTCTACACTTGGTGGGGGTAGTATAGAGCTTATAAAAACAGGTTTTGATCTTATAGAACTTCATGGAAGCTGCCCTGAAAAATCTATTCTTCTTATAAAAGACAATGAAGTTAAAATAATCCCTTATGGGAAGATACCTGAAAGCGCTTATGCTCTTCAAAAAGAGCTACTTGAACAATTTAAAGACGAATTTAAGGGAGAATCTTTCAGGATTTTAGGTACAGGACCTGCTGGACATTATACTTGTTTTGGTGGCGCCCTTTCTCGTCATATTAAAAAGGGTAATTTTGATCCTGGTTCTGAAGGTTGGATGGGTAGAGGTGGTTTTGGTTCTGTAATGGGCAGAGTCCATAACCTTGTAGCTATCGTTTTTGGAGGTAGCCAAAAGCCAAATAGGCCAGCCATCTTTTCTGATTCAAAGCGCTTAAATGAAATATCTAAAGATATCTTTGGAAAGGGCTTCATGCAGGTTGCCTTTGATGCTACTACAAAATATAGGTTTGATCCTAAGACAGGAACAGGTGGCACACTTGGTAATAATTTATACGAAGCAAGAGGAGATACACCAAGCTTTAATTATCAGATGATGTATCTTCCAAAACAGGTGCGTAAAAATATATGGGATAAACACCTTAAGCCTTATTTCTTTGATGCATTTCAAGAAAATATCATTATCCCTAAGCACCAAAAGACATGTGGAGAAAACTGTCCTGCTGTTTGTAAAAAATATAGAGGAGAGCTTAAGAAAGACTCTGAGCCCTATTTGTGGGGTGGCCCTTTATGCGGTGTATTATATATGGATGATGCAGAAAAGGTAGTATGGGCGCTTGATGATATAGGGGTTGATGCAATTGAAGGTGGTGCACAGGTTTGTTTTTTGCTTGAAGCACTTTGGCGGGGTTGGATACCACTTGAGGATGCAGGTATTGATAAAAGACCTAATATGGATCCTGATCCAGATCATTATACAAAGGAAGACTCAGAGTTAAATGCTAAGATTGCAGTAAAACTTGCT
>JAMONC010000104.1 GCA_027066725.1 Desulfobacterales bacterium | reverse complement strand
TATTACTATACCAGAGTTGTTAGGTATTTCTCTTTTAACAGCTAAATTAGATTATCTATTTTATGAAGAATTGTTTTTACTTCATACCAAAAATCGTTTAATAAATCCATTTAATAAGACTATTAAATTTTGTTTTGATTGGTTTGTAAGTTTATCTTTATTGCCATTCTTATTACCAATTATGTCAGTCATAGCTATCGCCATTAAAATAGATTCAGATGGTCCTATTATTTATACACAAACTAGAATTGGTAAAAATGGTAGGCCTTTTAAGATATATAAATTTAGAAGTATGTATAAGGATGCAGATAAAAGGTTAAAAGAGATACTAGAAAAAGACGAGGAAGCAAAAAGGTATTATCAGAAATATCGCAAACTTAAAAATGATCCTAGGATCACCCGTGTAGGGAAATTTATAAGAAGGACTTCCTTAGATGAACTTCCTCAGATATTTAACGTCTTAAAAGGAGAAATGAGTTTAGTTGGTCCTAGGGCAGCGTTTAAAGAAGAATTAGAGAATTATTATAAACAAGAAGCTGAATTTTATTTAATGGTTCGACCTGGGATCACAGGGCTTTGGCAAGTCTCTGGTAGAAATAAAACAGATTTTAACTATCGAGTACAACTTGACTCTTGGTATGTTCACAATTGGTGCTTGTGGCTTGATTTTGTAATTCTTTTAAGAACAGTTAAAGTGGTTCTTTCAAGACAAGGGGCATATTAAATTCTTGACTTAGTAATTTTACTTTTGTAGAAATATAAAAAATGTTTTTTAAGGAATATCTTATGAGCAGAAGGAATTATTTCCATATAACACGTGGTCCTCTTTGGTGTCTGTGGTGCAGAATAAGACAATGTCCACTACCACTGGTCTAGTACTATATTTAGGGCCAGGGGCCGTGGACACCTGATTGTGTTCGCGGCTTTTTTATTATTGAAATTCGGTAAAAAAGAAAGGAAATGGAATGATTTTTCCTGATTTTAACTCCTTTAAAGAGCTTTGTAAAAAAACTCCTCTTATACCTGTTTATAAAGAAATTGTCTCAGATTTTGATACCCCTGTTTCTCTATTTTATAAGGTTAGAGAAGGTAAATATAACTTTTTATTTGAAAGCCTCGAAGGTGGAGAAAAAT
Organism: Desulfobacterales bacterium; assembly: GCA_027066725.1. Taxonomy (GTDB): domain Bacteria; phylum Desulfobacterota; class Dissulfuribacteria; order Dissulfuribacterales; family JAMONC01; genus JAMONC01. The sequence goes on along the minus strand of JAMONC010000104.1, from coordinate 1,929 downwards.
GGGGTCGTTATAGTTTTATAGGACTTAATCCATTTTTAATATTTGCAAGTAAGGATAAAAAGGTATTTCTAAAAAATAAAGAAGATGAAGAATTCATAACTAATGATACAGAAGATCCTTTAGCTAACTTAAAAGAAATTATTAATAGCCTAAAACCTAATATATCAAATGGACTTCCTAGGTTCTTTGGTGGTGCTGTAGGCTTTTTAGGCTATGATATGGTCCGTTTTATGGAACGTCTTCCTAATACATTAGAAGATAATACTGGTTTTTTTGATTCACATTTTATGTTTCCTCGTCTTTTAATTGTACACGATAATCTAAAGCAGTCCTTAAAGATTATATATTGTGTTTTAACTAAAGAGGGGGACCCTATTGATCTATATAATCGAGCTAAAGAAGAGATAGAATCTACAATTAAAAAGATTATTAAGGGAAAAGATTACCCTTCTTATGCCAATAAAGAGGTTTCAACTGTTCTTTTGCCTGAGATACCTCAAGATCGTTTTGAAGATATGGTTAAGAAGGCAAAGGAATATATAAAGGCAGGTGATGTAATTCAAGTTGTATTGTCACAACGTTTTTCTGGTAAAAACTTTTTAGATACATTTTCTATATACAGGGTTCTTAGACGTATTAATCCTTCTCCATATCTATATTATCTAAATCTTGATGATGAATGTCTTATAGGCTCTTCCCCTGAGATATTAGTACGACTTACAGATAAAAAGATAGATGTGCGTCCTATAGCTGGTACACGTCCTAGAGGTAAAACAAAGGAAGAAGATTTAGCACTTGAAAAAGATCTCTTAGCTGATCCTAAAGAACGCGCAGAGCATTTGATGCTTGTTGATCTTGGAAGAAATGATGTAGGTAGGGTTGCTAAGATTGGAACCGTTAAGGTTGAAGATTTATTAACAGTTGAGCGTTATTCCCACGTTATGCATTTAGTCTCTGGTGTTACTGGTGAGCTTGAAGATGGAAAAGACATGTTTGATGTTTTAAGGGCATGTTTTCCTGCAGGAACAGTAACTGGTGCTCCAAAGATAAGGGCAATGGAGATTATAGAAGAGCTTGAAGCATTTAGGCGTGGTCCATATGCTGGTGCTGTTGGATATTTTGGCTTTTCTGGAAATATGGATTTTGCAATTACTATTCGTACACTTTGTCAGAAAAAAGACATGTTATATCTTCAAGCAGGGGCAGGAATAGTTGCAGATTCTGATCCTACTAGAGAGTGGCAAGAGACCATAAATAAAGGTAAAGCCCTTATGCGTACACTAGAATTGTTACAAGATGAGGAAATGAGTTAATCAATGATTTAGGGAGACTTTTATGCTTCTTGTTATAGATAATTACGATTCTTTTACTTATAACCTAGTTCAAGCCCTAGGGAAACTCGGCGCTCAAATGAAGGTCGTCAGAAATGATGAGGCAAGCCTTGATGAATTAAAGGCTCTTAATCCAGATCATCTTCTTATTTCTCCTGGCCCTTGTACCCCAAATGAAGCTGGAATATCTGTGGAGGCTATAAAGTATTTTTCTGGCCGTATCCCTGTACTTGGAGTTTGTCTTGGACATCAATCAATTGCTGTTGCATTTGGTGGTAAGGTAATAAGGGCACCTAGGCTTATGCACGGTAAGACTTCTATGATTCGCCATGATGGAAGAGGTGTTTACGTAGGGCTTTCAAATCCATTTGAGGCAATGCGTTATCACTCCCTTTTAGTTGATGTTGATTCACTGCCAAGTTGTCTTATCCCTACCTCTTGGTCTGAGAAGGAAGAGCTTATGGGCATAAGACATAAAGAATATGGGGTTGAAGGGGTACAATTTCATCCAGAGTCCATTATGACCCCTGAAGGCGAGAAGCTTTTAAAGAATTTTTTAGATATGAAATAAAGGGTATTAAGAACTATGAGTGCAATA
>JAMONC010000103.1 GCA_027066725.1 Desulfobacterales bacterium | reverse complement strand
TTTATTCTCTAGCTCACTATTTAATTGTTTGAGTCTATAATCTGTTTTTTGATATCCTAAATATGTCTCCTCTTTTTGTAAGTTATATTTAGTTAATAATTTTTTTAATTTAATTAATTTAGTTTCCTTTTTTGTTAAATTATTCTCCTTTTCTTTTAGAGATATATTTAATTTTTCTAAATCTGAAGATGCTTTTTGTTTTTGATTGTTAAAATCTTCTAAGTTAGTAGATATATCATTTAATCTTTTTAATAATTTTGATTTTTTTATTTCTAATTGTTTCTTCTGTTGTAAAATAAATTCTTTCTCTCTGTTAAATTTAGCTATATATGATTCTACTTGTACAAGACGATTTTTTAGTTGTTCTATTTCGTCTTCTAAAATTTCTATTTTAGATAGAGATATATTATTAAGCTTTTTATTATTCTCTTCTAATTCTAGATATAAATCTCCTCGTTTCTTAATAAGATTTTCTTTTTTATTTGTTAATTCTATAAGTTTTTTATTTAAAATTTTCTGTGTTTTCTGATTTTTATAAATTTCGTTATTTAATTCGTCAAACTTATTTACTAAAATATCAATTTTAGAATGCAACTTATTAAGTTCTATTTCTTTCTGACTAGTTATTTTTTGTAAATCCAAATATTTATTTCTTATAGAATTTAATTTATACGATATATTAGATATCTCTTTATCTAAAGACACAAGTTTTTTATAAAGAGCTTCCTTTTCTTCTTTTAACCTTATTAATTGTTGTTTAAGTTCTTCATATTTCTTATATAAACTTGATAACTTACAATTTTGCTCTTTGTACCTAAGCCAAGATATAGATATCTGTATATCTTCATATTCTTTTTTTAAAGCAAGAAAGTCTTCACATCTTTTAACTTGTCTCTTTAGCTTTTTAGCCTGAAGCTCTACTTCCCTAATAATATCTTTCAACCTTTCAAGATTTTGAGAAGTTTCAAAAAGTTTCTGTTGCGTTTGAAATCTCCTGGCTCTATATCTAGAAATACCGGCTATTTCCTCAATAAGTGTCTTATACTGGCTAGCCCCAGCTTCAATTATACTTCCTATTTTCCCCTGATCTATAATTGCAAATGATTTACGAGAAGCACCTGTATCTAAAAATAGATATTCAATATCTCTTAATCTACACGCCTTTCTGTTTAGAAGATATTTACTTTCACCACTTTTCCACAATTGTCTTTCTATTTCTATCTCACTTAAATGTGCTAACTCAGGTGGAAACATTGAATGGCTAGGGTCTTTCTCTTCAATAAGTAGTCTTACCCATGCTAAGTTACAACTTTTCCCTTTACCTGAATATAAGAGATCCTCCATAGAACGAGCTCTTAAAACAGAAGGACTTTGTTCTCCAAGCACCCATCGAATAGCATCTACAATATTTGATTTACCACAGCCATTTGGACCTACAATTGCACAAATTCCCTCAGGGAATTCTATGCGAATGCGTTTTGGAAAAGATTTAAATCCTGCTAATTCTAAGTATTTAAGACGCATAGTAAAAATTCAAGATAAAAACCGTAGATCCAAAAGTCTTAATTCAAGTTTAGTAACACCATTCCAAGTATTCAAACATGCTCTACAAGCAAGCTCCGTATTGTTCCAGTCTATATCAAACTTATCTGCAAGTCCCCACCCAAGAAGTTCTAATTCCTTAGAATTCTCTTCAGCAAGATACAGTTTAAGATGTTTTTGTCCTACTATTCTCTTTTTTGAAACAAAACTTCCAGAAACACACAAGAAAGGCTCTTCATATCCAGGGCCAAAAGGCTCTAAAAGAGAAAACATCTTTCTAAACTCAGAGTTTGAAAGCTCATTTATGTTTACCTTTGCATCAAGACAAATAAATGGCTCCTTATCTTCTAATTCACTCCAAGCCTTTTTAGAAACACGTTCAAATTCTTTGCTAAAGGCATCCAACATCTTAGTTGATACGCACAATCCTGCAGCACAACTATGACCACCAAATGCCTTTAGATAACTCTCACACTCTAAAAGAAGGTTATATAAATTAAGCCCTTGAGGACATCTTGCAGAACCATGAGCTATATCATCATCTAGACTTATCATAATAATAGGACGATAAAATACATCCATAAGTCTTGAAGCAACTATACCTATTACTCCTCTATGCCAACCCTTTGAAGCAATAACATATGAATTTCTCTCACCCATCTCTTTAGCAATTTCTTGAGCTTCTTTTAAAATTCTAGCCTCTTCAGCCTGTCTCTTCTGATTTAATTCATTTAGCTCTTTAGCAAGCCTTTTTGCCTCTGTTTCATCTTCAGTAACAAGCAATTTAAGTGCTTTTTGAGCATGATCCATTCTCCCTGCAGCGTTTATTCTAGGGGCTAATATAAAACCTATTGTATCTGTGTTAAATGGAGGTTTTATACCAGCCACTTCACAAAGCGCTTTGATTCCAACTTTTTTACTTTGCTCAAGCACCTTAAGACCTGTTCTTACAAGTATTCTATTATCTCCCAAAAGAGGCACTATATCTGCTATAGTACCAAGCGCCACAATATCTAAATATTCTTTAAGATTTGGGAAATTGCCATCTTCCCAAAAACCTATTTCATGTAACCTTCTCCTAAGAGCTCTTATTAGATTAAAAACAACTCCTACCCCTGCCAGTTCCTTAAAAGGAAACTTGCAATCGCTTCTTTTGGGATTTAATACTGCTATTGCTGGTGGAAGCTGTTTAGGGACTTGATGATGATCAGTAATGATAACATCTATACCTAATGAATTTGCAAGCCTAACTTCTTCAATAGAAGAAATTCCACAATCTACAGTAACAATAAGGCTTACTTTATGAGAAGCTAATTTCTTTATAGCTTCAGGATTTAATCCATAACCTTCTTCAATCCTATGAGGTATATAACTTGTAACATTTACTCCTAACTGTGTTAAAAACCTTATTAAAATTGCACTAGAAGTGACTCCATCTACATCATAATCACCAAAAATAACGATCCTTTCACGTTTTTTTATGGCTTGTATAAGACGAGCTACTGCCCTTTCCATATCTGCCATT
>JAMONC010000102.1 GCA_027066725.1 Desulfobacterales bacterium | reverse complement strand
GACACCGCCTGCTCCTAATCCTATTAATTCCCCAAAATGTGTATCCTTAAATAGAAATGCACAACAAGTACAAATAGTTTTAGGATTTCCTGGAGTAACATTTACAAGTCAGGATAGATGGCCTCTTGAAGTACTTGATGCAGTACTTTCTGGACAAGGGGGGCGTCTTTTTGAAGACATTAGAGATAAGCAAGGACTTTGTTATGAAGTTACTTCTATATTAGGTTTAGGTGTTGATTATGGTTATTTTGCCTTTTATGTAGCCACCACTCCTCAAAATCAGGATAGAGTTATTAAGGCTTTATGGCAGGATATTTATAGAGTAATTCAATCTCCAGTAACTCAACAAGAACTAGAAAGAGCTAAAAAGTGGCTTATTGGCACACATGAAATAGCGCTTCAGACAAATGATGCTCAAGCACTTAGCATGGCATTAGACGAGATTTATGGTCTTGGTTATGATTTTGAAACTAAATATCCAGAGAAGATACAAAATGTTACAGCAGCTATGGTGCAACAAGTTGCACAAAAGATACTTAATACAAATGGATATGTACTTGTACAGGTAGGTCCACAGCAATGACAGATAACAAACAAATAAGAAAGATAAGCTTAGTAACAAAACCTAACTCTTATTTAGCTAATAGAGTTGGACAAGATATAGCAGAATATCTTAATAATAGAAAAATAGAAGTAATTTTAGGACAAGTAGATCCAAAAAGTGACGCAGTCATTGTTTTAGGAGGAGATGGAACTCTTTTACATGTAGCAGGTGAAGTTGGAAGTTCTAAGATACCTATATTAGGTATAAATCTAGGTGGTCTTGGTTTTTTAACTGAGACTACCTCAGAAGAGATAGAAAATGCAATAGAAGGGCTTTTACAAGGGGAGTTTGAGGTAGAAAAACGCCTAATGTTTAATGTAGAGGTGAGGGATTGCTCTAATAAACTCCTTGCTTCTTACTATGCTCTTAATGAGGTTGTAATAGCAAAGGGCCCTTTGGGTAGAATGATTACTATCCCAACGTGGGTTGATGATTCTTTTCTAACTGTATATAGAGGTGATGGACTTATAATTTCATCTCCTACAGGATCAACCGCATATAATCTTTCTGCTGGAGGCCCTATTATACATCCTCAAGTAGATGCTATAGTGTTAACTCCTATATGTCCTTTTGCTCTCAGTGCAAGGCCTCTTATATTGCCAGCTAGTTCTAAGATAGAATTAAATTTTAAATATTGGACAAGAAATGAAGAAAGCTCTGAAGAAAAAGAAACTTATGATCTTTCAAGTGATGTGACACTTATTGTAGATGGCAGGGCAGGCCATCCTCTAAAAAGTAAGTATAAAGTCTTGGTAAAAAAGGCTAAGGAGCCTTTATGTCTTATTAAATCACAACTTAGAGATTATTTTGCAATTTTAAGAGAAAAATTAGGGTGGAGCACAGGTATTGATGGTAATAACAAACAACATTTTTTAATAACTCGTAAAAATTAAAAAATGGGAAAAGAGGCAGGGTTGCCTGCCTCTTATAATTTTTAAGCTTCTTCTTCAGTTTCCTTTTTTACTTTGCTTAATAGTCTTTCTTTTTCTCTTTCCATAGCTTCTTTCCCAGCCTCAAGGGCACTTTCTAATATAGCCTTTTTTTGCTCTACTAGGTCCTTACTTTTTTCTACGAGCTCTTCAGCCTTGGCTTTTAACTCATCTGCAATACGAAGGGCTTCATTTTTTACAGTATCTGCCTGCTGTTTTATAGCCTCTCTGGTTTCTGGACCAGACTTTGGAGTTAAAAGTACAGCCAATCCTGCTCCAACAGCACCACCTAATAAGAAAGAAACTACTACGGCTCCGGCAGAGAATTTGTTTTCACCACACATGAGTTGTCACCTCCTTTAATAAAATTTTTGGATAAAAAATCTAAAGATGTCCTAATTCCTGTAGCCATACTAGCTACTTGTACCGCAAGGCCACTTAATGCCTCTGTAGTAATTTGAGTAATAAGTTTAGCCTTTCTACCAGCTAATCTTGTTGCCTCAACAAGCTCTTGTGTTGCGTTTATCTTTTCTTCTATATTTATAGCTAAAGACTGTAATTGTTTAGCAAACTGTTGCATTTCAACAAACAGTGTGCTTACATCTTTATCTATAGTCCCCTGCATAGTTTGTGCCAACTGCCTATATGAAACTATCGCATTTTTGGTTTCAATAAGTAAAGGTTCTATATTAGAATTTATCTTCTTTGTACATTCATTTAGCTCTTTTACCGCTTCTGTAATTTGTATTTCTAATGCCTCAAGATTTTTTATGGCAGGAGAGATAGTGTTTAAAGTTTCATTTAAAAATTTATCTAGCTCAGAAAGTGTTCCCTCTAGTTTTTGAACAGTAGAAGAAATTTGTTTTAAAAATGATATCGCAAAAAATGTAAGTATAATAAAACAAACAAGAGCAGCAATGATTATAACTGACATAAGAGACAGTGGCTTAAGCATTCCTTTATCCCTCTCTTAGTTAGAGATTTTTTTAAAGAATTCTTTAACTTCTTTAGGTAACATAAACATAGCATTACTACTTGGCAACCCAGATGATATGATTAATATTGTTTGGAGCCTGGATTTTAAGGAGGAATTTAATGCCAATAGATACAATTTCGGCAGGAATAGTGATTGTAAGGAGGGATAATAATAATTGGTATTTTTTGTTGTTAGAGGCGTATGGTTATTGGGATTTCCCAAAAGGTATTGTAGAAAAAGGTGAAGAAGAGCTAAAAACAGCATTAAGAGAAGTTGAGGAAGAAACTGACATTAAACCTGATCAATTAGAATTTTTATGGGGTTATGAATATAAAGATTCTCGTCCTTATAGAGGAGGACGTAAGATTGCAAGATATTTTATTGCTCAGTCTAAGACAGATAAAGTCTTTTTGCCTGTTAGTCCAGAATTAGGAAGACCAGAACATGACTCTTTTGGTTGGTTTACTTATGAAGAGGCAAAAAATAAGGTAGGTGATAGGGTAAAGCCTATTCTTGAATGGGCTTATGAAAAAATAAAAAATACTAATAGATAGGCACTTGATTTGCATCAGAAG
>JAMONC010000101.1 GCA_027066725.1 Desulfobacterales bacterium | reverse complement strand
AAATTTGACGCCTTTAGCTTTTTATTAGACGAGTCATATATAAAAAGCCTTATCTCTAAAAGAGAACCTGAAGCACATAAAGGTTCAACTGGACACCTTGCAATTTTGGCAGGCTCTAAAGGAAAGGCAGGAGCAGCAGAGCTTGTATGTAGAGGTGCCCTTAGATCAGGTGCAGGGCTTGTAACACTTATTTCTTGTAGTTCAATCTGGCCAATTATGATGGAGAAACTAAAGGAGGCAATGACATTTGGAATAGACGCCACAGATGATGGTGAGGTATCAGAAAAAGAGCTTCCTAAGATATTTGAGTTTATAAAGGATAAAAAGTGTCTTGCAATTGGTCCTGGTATGGGGCTTTCAGAAAGTGCTCGAAATGTTGCAAGGACCCTATGTAAAGAGGCAAAAATACCGGTTGTAATAGATGCAGATGCTATTACTGCTATTGGACAAGATTTAGATATTGTAAAAAAGGCACCAGTGCCCCGTGTATTAACCCCTCATCCAGGAGAGGCAGCAAGGCTACTTGGCTGCACTAGTAAAGATATACAACAAAATAGAATAGAAGCAGCTAAAGAAATAGCCTTTAAAACAGATTCTATAGTTGTATTAAAAGGTGCTCGTACAATAGTTTCAGCTCCTTCAAAAACTTTTGCTATAAATCCAACAGGGAATCCTGGGATGGCTACAGGAGGAATGGGTGATATTTTAACAGGTATTATTGCAGGCTTTGTTACACAGGGACTTTCTTGCTGGCAAGCAGCTTGTCTTGGTGTATATATACATGGGAAAGCTGGAGATATTCTTTCTAGCTCAAAAGGCCAAGTGGGCTATCTTGCATCAGAGGTTGCAGATGAACTTCCAAAGGTATTAAGATTGTTGGTCAGCTTTTAAGTTTTATATAAAAAGGAGCCATTATAATGAATGAATTTTGTGATCTTCACACCCATACAATTGCATCAGATGGTTCAGATACCCCTACAGAGCTTATAAAAAAGGCAAAAGAGGTTGGACTTAAAGCAGTAGCTATAACAGATCATGATACGTTGGATGGACTTAAAGAAGGGTATGAGGCAAGTAAAAAATATGAAGTTGAACTTGTCCCAGGAGTTGAACTTAGCCTTTTAGCCCCAAGGGGTAATATGCACCTTCTTGGATATTACATTGATCAAAATTCTAAAGAACTAAATGATGTATTAAAAAGCGTACAAGATGCAAGAGCAAAAAGAAACCCCAAGATAGTAGAAAAACTAAATAGGCTTGGTCTTAAAATAACAATGGAAGAGCTAGAAGAAATGGCTCAAGGAGGACAAATAGGCCGTCCCCATATAGCAAGAATGATGGTAGAAAAAGGCTATGTAAAAAGTGTAAGTGAAGCCTTTGATAAATATCTTAAAAAAGACGGACCCGCCTATGCCCCTAAGTCAATCCTAAAACCTAAAGAGGCGATAGAGGCTATACATGCAGCAAGGGGAGTTGCAGTTCTTGCCCATCCTATCTCTCTTGATCCTAATCCTCTAAACTTATTAGATGAGTTTGTATCTGAATGGGTAGGCTATGGACTTGATGGAATTGAGTGTTATTATAGTGAGCATACGCCAGATTTTACTGAATACTGTATATCTCTTTGTAAACGTTTTGGGCTTATTATAACAGGTGGAAGTGATTATCACGGAAAGGCAAAGCCACATATAATGCTTGGTAAAGGAAAAGGCAATCTACAAATCCCTTATAGCCTAGTTGATGGTATAAAAGAGCGTTGGCAAAAATTATATGGCTAAAAATAATATACTAATTAGTCGTAGAAAGATCATAAAATTGGG
>JAMONC010000100.1 GCA_027066725.1 Desulfobacterales bacterium | reverse complement strand
AGCCTTCTCCTATGACCTTACCTGTAAAAACATCCATCACTGCTGCATCTTCTCCATTAGTAGCAACGGCTATAGGGATTTGATATTCTGGATTTAATACCTTGGCAGCAGCTATTGCTGAGCGCTGTCTTGTTACAATTGAGCCAGGACCATATCTAACAACCATAAATGAAATATTGTTTACAGTAACCAAAAAATCTATTCTAGAGCAGACCTTGTTCCCTGAAAATTCAGTACATATCCTAAGCCGTGGAGTAATTTCTTCTTTTTTATAGCCCTTTTTTTCAACTAAGAATCTTGCAATCTTTTGCCTAAAGCGTTCATCATCTGTATCTGGTAATTCTTCTCCTGTTATAAAGTCTTTTAAAGTCCCGTATACAATGTGGTGTTTAGGTGCATCAGCCATTTTCTAAACTCCTTACTCTAAGCTCTTTAACATATCTAGCAATTCATAGCGACCTTTTACCTCAAGTGCCATCTCAATAAGTAGATCAAGTAGTTTAGCAAAAGATATCCCTGCCTTTTGAGCAGCTTGAGGCAAAAGGCTTGTAGGGGTCATCCCAGGTATTGTATTTGTTTCTATAGCATATATTCCCCCTTCAGGACTAAGAATCATATCTGTTCTACTATATCCTGTAAGAGATAGGGCTTTATGGCACAATATAGATATCTTTTGTGCTTTTTGGGTAAATTCTTCACTAATTTGGGCAGGGCATATCTCTTTTGTTGCTCCTGGTTTATACTTGGCTTCATAGTCAAAGAATTCATATTGATCTGAAGGGATAATCTCTACTATTGGAAGAGCTCTTAATTCTTTTAGTCCAATAACCCCACCAGTAAGCTCTCTTCCCTTTATAAAGGCCTCTATAATAATCTTATCATCATATTGCCATGCAAGGTCAATTGCTTCTAAAAGTTTTGTTTCATCACATACCTTGCTCATTCCAACACTTGAGCCTTGCATATAGGGCTTTACCATTAAAGGAAGACCTATTTCTGCAATGATTTCTGTTGGGTTAGGTTTAGTTGTTTTATCAAGAAGAAGCCATTTAGGGGTTAAAACACCTGCTGTTTTATATAGAGTTTTAGAAAGATGTTTATCCATTGCAATTGCACTTCCAAGAACGCCTGAGCCTTGGTAGGGTATATCTAAAAGCTCTAAAAACCCCTGAATCGTACCATCTTCTCCATATCTTCCATGAAGCAGGATAAAGGCAACATCAATTTCATCTTTATCTTCTATGATCTTTGAAAGATCACTTGCAGGATCATAACGCTTAATATTGTATTTATTTTTATCTAAGGCATTTTCTACCTCTTTAGCACCTGCTAAAGAGACCTCTCGTTCAGAAGACCTTCCACCACAGATAAGTGCTAAATTTAGTTTACGTATCTCTTTCATAATGATACATTTTTAGCATGTCTGAAAAACTAGACAACCCCCTTAATGAATTAGTTTTAAATTTAAATGATAAACAGAAAGAGGCGGTTTACTCTCAAGATAAAAATGTCTTAGTAATAGCAGGCCCTGGCACAGGAAAAACTAGAGTACTTGTGGCAAGGGCTGCTTACCTCTTAAATGATATTAAAGATGATGGCCTTATTGTAACTATAACTTTTACAAATCAGGCGGCAATAGAGATAAAAAATAGGATTAATTCCATAGGTCTTGACACTAAAAATATATTTTCTGGGACATTTCATCAATTTGCTTTATGGCTCTTTTCAAATATAGATTTTTATGATCTTGAGTTAATTGATGAACAAGATGCAAGAAGGCTATTTTTAAAGGCAGCTAAATTAGCTGGACTTAATAATAGAGAAGGAAGAAGTCTATATAAGAAAAGAGATATAAACAGGTATGATTGCCCTAAAAGTTGTTGTGTTGAGTTAAGATATAAAAAGTTACTGGATGAGTTTTTATTTTGGGATTTTGATCATCTTTTATATGATTTTTTAAGATTTTTAAGGATCTGTGCTAAAAAAGGTAAAAATGTTCCTAATATTTCTCATGTATTAATAGATGAATTTCAAGATGTAAGTCATGTCCAATATGAGATTATAAAAGCCCTTTCTAATTTAGGTGCAAATATATTTGCAATAGGTGATCCTAATCAGTCTATTTATGGCTTTAGAGGGGCAAGTCCAGATTTTATTGATAAATTAAAATATGATCTATCGAATGTAAAAGAGATAACCCTTGATACCTCTTATAGATGCCCTAAGTCCATTCTTGGTCTATCAGGTTCAGTTGTTAAGAGCAAAGAATTAAATTCCTTTTCATCTAAAAAGGGCGATATATTTCTTTTACATTTTAAAGATGAAAGATCAGAGTCCCGCTGGATTACTAAAAAATTAGAGGAGCTTGTAGGAAGTCTAAGTATAGATGCAATAGATATGGGGTTGGGGGCTTTTAGTGAGCCCATTTCTCTTAGTGAGATTGCCATATTGTACAGAGTAAATAAGATGGCAGATACTATCTCAAAAGAACTCTCTAGGGCTGGCATACCTTTTTATAGGAGTGATAGAACCTGTGCATTAAATCACCCTCATATAAGATGGATATATAAACTTTGGCAGGCTAGTAGCTCTAATAATCCTGAATTTTTCTTGGAGCAGCTACCTGGTGGCATAAAAAGATGGAAAGATAAGATCATAGACATAAGGGAAGCAATAACTAATAAGACAGGTAAAGATGCATTAGAGATTTTAGTTGATAGTCTTAATTTGAGTGTAGAATCCCCTGTAGTAAGTGTCCTTTTTTCTATGGCAGATCAAATAAAAACTGCATCTGATATGGCACTTTGTCTAAGAAATGCACAAGATATCTTAGGAATCTCTTTTGAAGCAGTTAGACTTCTAAGCCTTCATGCAGCAAAGGGATTAGAATTTTCTGTGGTTTTTATTATAGGACTTGAGCAAGGACTGTTTCCTTTAAAAGATGCTGACTTAGATGAAGAAAAGAGGCTTTTTTATGTAGGCCTAACTAGGGCTAAAGATAAGTTATTTTTATCCTATTGTGACAAAAGAGATATCTGGATAAAAGGAAAAAGTTCTTATGGATCTCTTAAGAGAAGTGAGTTCTTA
>JAMONC010000099.1 GCA_027066725.1 Desulfobacterales bacterium | reverse complement strand
ATATGTTTAGCTCTATCTAGATTAGTATAAGCTTTAAAATATTGTCCATTTGCTATCTGTGATTTTGCAATATTAATATATTGATTAATAGAGAGCTGTCTATTACAAGATAGAAATAAAAAACTGATTGAGATTATTAATATTAGTAAAAGTAGTCTTTTAAACATAATTATATATTATCTCTTTTTTATTATTATTAACATAATATATAGATATATTATTATAGCTAGAATTAACCACCAGTTATCTTTAATAAAATTAATAGTTGATTTAATAAATTGCATTATACTGTCATTAGCTGGTTTATTTGATAAAATATTATCTTGTGTTTTTGTAATATTAATTGATAAATTTGAATTAATATTACTCAATTTTATAGATTGATATGGTGACGACGACTGTAGTAGTTTAGCTCTTTTTAAACTTCTTACTTGAGCTATATGAGATAAATGATAAAAGTCAATTTTGGGTTTATAATCTTTTATAATGTTTATATATTTTCTATATAATTCAGTATCTTTTAAAAAACTTCTTAATAACTGTTTAGTATGTTGTCTAAATCGTCTTAATTTTTCTTGATCAGTTTTCAATTTCTTTAAAAGTCTAAACTGGTCTGTTAATATAAATCTTATATTGTTTTCCAAATATGTATTTTGTATCGGATAATTTTCAATTAGGCTGTCCAAATTTAAAATTTGTAACATATTATTATCTTCTTTATTTTGTTTACTACTATAGACTAATCTTAAATCCTTAAGAGAAATATCTGGAAAAGCTAAATTCCATATTGGTTGATATTTAGAAGGAGGTAAATAAATATTATGCGTTAAGTCAAAAGTAACTATATTATAATCATAAGATACTTGTTTAATAGAAGCAAAAACATATTTATATGCCAGCCCAAGTAATACAATAAGTATCCAATATAGCACAACAATGCTACTTTTTGGATTGATTTTTAACTTTACCACTCAAGTAAACCCTTTTTGCTAATATTTCAATAAATAATTAAATAGCAATAATTAATTTAAAATATCGCTTTTTTCAAGCGTATATTTGAAAGTATTTAATTCTATAACAAATATTCTAAACGCACATTTTTTAAGGCATGCATAATATTGCCTTTTATTTTGGAATCGGATTTATATAAAGAGAACAATAATTGTCTTATAAATTCTCTTCTATTATCCTTAGATGAAGGACAGGGATTTTTTTGCTGTGGTAGCTTCAAATACTTAGAGACTCTGTCTATTTTCTCTTTATCTACAAAAGAAAGTGGACGAATGATAGTTATCAATCCTTTAAACATCTCTTGCCTTGGAACCATAGTACTCAATTCTCCAGAAAAACACATATTCATAAAAAATGTCTCAATAATATCATCCTGATGATGTCCCAAGGCTATTTTGTTAAAACCAAATCTGTATGCTATTTCAAATAAACGCTTTCTCCTTAACATAGCACATAGAAAACAAGGACTTTTAGCCTTATTAAAATTACTATGTGCTATATTACCAAAATTGGTTTCCTCATAATAAAAAGGTATCTTATAATTTAAGAGAAATTCTTTAAGCTTAGGCCAAAGCTTTACCTTAAAGCCCATATCAAGATGTACAGCTAAAATTTCATAGGAAATAGGAGCCTTTTCTAACCAATGATTTAAAAACCAAAGGGTTAAAAGGCTATCAACCCCCCCAGAAATCGCAACAATTATACGATCTCCATCATCTAATAATTTATAAGAATGAATTGCTTTTCCTACTAAGTGGTTGACGTTCTTAAAAATATATCCCATTTTATTATCTGTATTAAATAAGAGTATTCTTGAGGTAAACAAACTTAATAAAATTTTAGAGATTGTAAATTCTTTATTTTGGTTATGACTAATCCCAAAAAACACAAAAGAGACTGGTCATTAGTCTTTATAGTACTAGCAATATTAGCTTTAGAAGCTATATGTTATGAAGGCTATAAACTTTGGAAGGATATGTCTCAACCTGCCTCAATAAAGGCAAAACCTATAGTTATATCTATAGTACCAGGCTCAACCTTTTCTGATGTAGCACATCTACTCCAACAAAAAGGGCTTATACGTTCTGCTTTAGCATTTAGGATATTAGCAACCATAAACCATGATTTAGATAAGATTAAGGCTGGAGAATATGAACTTTCTCCTTCTATGACACCTAAGGATATACTAAATACCTTAGTAAAAGGAAAAATATTTGAACATGTCATTATTATCCCTGAAGGCTATAACATATTCCAGATTGCTAGACTCTTAGATAGAGCTGGACTTGTTTCAAGAAAAAAATTTTTAGCATTATGTCATGACCAAAATTTTTTAGAATCTCTGGGACTTAAAGAAAAAAGTGTAGAAGGATATCTTTTCCCTAATACCTATTACTTTACAAAAGGTATAACTGCAAAACAAATAATATCTACTATGGTTCATACATTTTGGAAGGTATGGCACCAACAAGGTTTTGATAAAAGAACAAAAGAATTAGGGCTAACAGTGCATACTGTAGTTACATTAGCATCTATTGTAGAAAAAGAGGCTGAACTTCCTAGAGAACGCCCTATTATTGCAAGTGTTTTTTGGAATAGATTAAAAAAACATATGCTACTTCAATCTGACCCAACAGTTTATTATGGACTTTGGACTGTGGGTATATGGAGACGCGGTAGACTACACATTTGGGATTTAAGAAGAGATACTCCATATAATACCTACATACATAAGGGGCTTCCTCCTGGGCCAATATCTAACCCTGGAATTGGTGCAATACGGGCTGTACTTTATCCTGCTCATACTAAATATCTATACTTTGTATCTAAAAATGATGGGAGCCATTACTTCTCGTGTACACTGGCACAACATAACCGAGCAGTATTTAAATATCAGATACGCAACTCTAGGCGCTATAAAAGAGAATTAGAAAGGCTTAAGCGTCTTAAAGAAAAACAGCAGAAAAAAGAATCACTTAATGCTACTAAACAAAAACCTTCTTTAAATATAAATGCTACAAATAGTACTACTAGTACAGAATAATAATTTAGCTTAAATCTATATCAGGTAAGAAGATTGTAAATA
>JAMONC010000098.1 GCA_027066725.1 Desulfobacterales bacterium | reverse complement strand
AATTTGAAATATACCCTTCTTCTTTTAAAATCCTAGCAATCTCTTTTTTAATGCCAGAAGCAGGTATATCTACCCGGTCATGCTTTGCCTTGACCGCATTACGTATTCTGGTCAGCATGTCTGCAATCGGATCAGTCATCGACATGGCTGTATTATCTCCCTTAACTTAGACACTATAAAATTACCAACTTGCCTTTGTAACCCCGGGTATTAACCCCGAAGATGCCATCTTTCTAAAACAAATTCTACAAAGACCAAACTGTCTCAAATATCCACGTGGACGTCCACAAATAGGACAACGATTATACTTTCTAACCTTAAATTTTGGCTTTCTCTGTGCTTTAATCATAAGAGCCTTGCGTGCCAAGATTAGCCTCCTTATCGTCTTATATCTTCACTCATTTCTATTTCCTAAAAGGCATACCAAGACAATCTAACAAAAATTTGGCCTCTTCATCTGTCTTGGCTGTAGTAACTACAGTAACATTCATGCCTTTTATCTTATCAATTTTGTCATAGTCAATTTCAGGGAATATCACATGCTCTCTTATACCAAGCGTATAATTTCCTCTACCATCAAAACCTCTCGGTGATACTCCCCTAAAATCTCTAACACGTGGTAAGGCAATCCTTACTAATTTTAATAAAAAGTCATACATTCTCTTACCACGTAAGGTTACTCTACAGCCTATTGGCATCCCAGCTCTTAACTTAAATGCTGCAATAGACTTCTTTGCCCTTGTAATAACAGGTTTTTGACCTGCAATGAGTGCAAGCTCTTCAACTGCACTGTCAAGGATCTTAGGATTCTGAATTGCCTCACCAAGCCCCATATTTAAAACTATCTTTTCTATCTTAGGGACTTCAAAGGGATTCTTATAACCAAAGCGCTCCATTAACTTTGGAACACACTCATTTTTATATATCTCTAACAGCAAGGACATGCCTAGCTCGCCTCCAATTTAAATTCCTACTTGCTCGCAGGCTCTATAATCTCGCCACACTTCTTACAAACTCTTACTTTCTTACCATCTTCTAAAATCTTGCGTCCAATACGTACAGGGTCTGTACACTTAGGACATATAAGCATAAGATTAGAAAGATGAATTGGCGCGGGTTTTTCTACAATACCACCCTGAGTACCAG
Organism: Desulfobacterales bacterium; assembly: GCA_027066725.1. Classification (GTDB taxonomy): domain Bacteria; phylum Desulfobacterota; class Dissulfuribacteria; order Dissulfuribacterales; family JAMONC01; genus JAMONC01. The sequence goes on along the minus strand of JAMONC010000098.1, from coordinate 13,053 downwards.
GACCAGGCTTTAAGTGACGCTTTACAATATTAGCATCTTCCACAATAGCTCGGCCCTTTTTCCTATCTATAGACAAAATCTTTCCAACTTTGCCTTTATCCTTACCTGCAATAATCATTACTCGATCATTTTTGCGAAGATATGTTCGGACTTTTTCTAACTTTTTCTTTCCTCTTTTACGTGCCATCATCTTTAATTGCCTCCTAAAGCACCTCTGGTGCAAGTGATATTATCTTCATAAAATGCTTGGCACGAAGCTCCCTTGCAACAGGACCAAAAATTCTTGTACCAACAGGCTCTCCATACTGATTAATAAGTACAGCAGCATTTTCATCAAAACGGATAAGAGAACCATCTGGCCTTGGAAGCTCTTTCTTAGTCCGAACAACTACTGCACGGGCAACATCTCCTTTTTTAACTTTTGAGTTTGGTAACGCCTCTTTTACAGACACTACTATTACATCTCCAATACGAGCGTAGCGTCTGCCCGTGCCTCCAAGAACTCTAATACAAAGTACCCGCTTGGCTCCTGAATTATCTGCAACGTTTAATATGCTTTCCTGTTGGATCATGGCTGATCCCTTCCTTTCCTATACAGCCCTCTCAACAATAGTTTTTACTACCCAACGTTTTCGCCTGCTAAGAGGTCTGCTTTCTTCAATCATGACCCTGTCTCCCAACTTACATTCATTTTTGGGATCATGGGCCATGTACTTTTTATGACGCTGAATATATTTCCCGTATATTGGGTGCTTAAAACGTCTAGTTACAAGCACCACTACGGTTTTATCCATCTTATCACTTGTTACTGTTCCAATAAGGGTCCTGCGCAGTCCTTTGGTCCCCATAATCTACTCCATTTCTTTAAGACTCAGCCTGGGCTGCAAGCTGCCGTTCTCTTATAATTGTCTTAACACGAGCAATATCTCTTCTTACTTGACGAATACGCATAACATTTTCCAGTTGATGAGTTGCATGCTGAAAACGTAAATTAAAAAGCTCGTGTCTCAAATCTTTCTCTTTAGCCATTAACTCTTCCAGGCTCAAATCTCGAAGCTCTTGGGCCTTCATAGCATCTCACTCCTAGCTACAATTTTTGTTGGAATTGGCAACTTATGAGCTGCCAATCTTAAAGCCTCTCGGGCCAGAGCCTCGTCAACACCCTCCATCTCATAAAGGATGCGGCCTGGCTTAACTACTGCTACCCAATACTCAACAGAACCTTTTCCACTACCCATACGAGTCTCTGCAGGTTTTTTAGTAACAGGCTTATCAGGAAAAACCCTGATCCAAATCTTACCACCACGACGTACATGTCTTGTAATAGCAATACGTGCAGCTTCAATCTGTTGAGCAGTAAGTCTTCCTCGACCCAGAGCCTTTAAACCAAAATCTCCAAAAGCTAGTCTATTACCCCGTTGGGCAACTCCCTTAATACGCCCTTTTTGTTGCTTTCTATATTTAACTCTTTTTGGACTGAGCATGTCTATAATCCTCTTACTCTTATTTTTTTGTACAATTTATATACGAAGAGGCTCTGTTGCTCCATGCTTCTCAGGAAGAATTTCTCCCTTAAATATCCAGACCTTTACCCCAATAACACCATAGGTAGTCTTTGCCTCAGCAAAGCCATAATCAATATCTGCCCTTAATGTATGTAGAGGAACTCGCCCTTCAAGATACCACTCTCTTCTTGCCATCTCAGCTCCACCAAGTCTTCCTGCACACTGTATCCTTATACCTTGAGCTCCAAACTTAAGAGCAAGACCAACAGCTCTCTTCATAGCTCTTCTAAAAGAAATTCTTCTTTCAAGTTGAGCTGCAACATTTTCTGCTACAAGCTGAGCATCTGTCTCAGGACGCCTAACCTCTGTAATATCAATCAAGACACTCTTTTTAAGCTCTTTCTCTAAACCCTTTTTAAGAGCATCTATCTCTACACCTTTTTTACCTATTACAATACCTGGCCTGGCTGTATGTATCCTAATTCTTAGACGCTGAGAAGCCCTCTCTGTACCAAGTCGTTCTATCTCAATCTTAGAGATACCTGCATGATAAACTCTGTCTTTTATAAATTTACGAACTTTAAAGTCCTCGTAAACCAAAGAAGGAAATTCCTTCTCAGCATACCAACGAGAGTCCCATGTACGTGTAATCTTTAGCCTAAGGCCGATGGGGTTGACTTTCTGTCCCAAGGTCTCCTCCCGATTCTTTTCCTTATATCTTAAGCTTCATCTAACACAATAGTTATATGAGACAACCTATGCTTTATACCATAGGCTCGCCCCATTGCCCTTGGACGCCATCTCTTAAGACGCGGTCCTTCATCTACAACTATCTTTTTGATGTATAAAGTCTCTATATCAATACTGGGGTTCTGATCCGCATTTGCCAAAGCAGACTCTAATACCTTTTTTATAATACGAGCACCTTTTTTAGGCATAAAACTCAAAACAGTAAGAGCCTCGCCCACAGGTTTGCCCCTTACTACATCTGCTACCAATCGGGCCTTCTGCGGAGAAATCCTTATATATTTAGCAACTGCCCGTGCTTCCATAACAACTAAACCCCTCTTTCTTTTAAGAACACACTATTTCTTTTTAGCTTTTTTAGCCTTCTTATCTGCAGCGTGTCCATAAAATGTTCTAGTTGGTGAAAACTCGCCGAGCTTATGCCCGACCATATTCTCTGTAATAAATACAGGGATAAATTTCCTACCATTATGAACCGCAAAGGTCAATCCTACCATCTCTGGAATAATCATTGACCGTCTAGACCATGTCTTAATAACCCTGCGGTCGTTGGTCTCTCTTGCCTTACGCACCTTCTTTAATAGATGCTCATCTACAAAGGGACCCTTTTTTAAAGAACGTGGCATCGTCCCTCCTTCACTCTTTCACTCTAACTATTTACGACGACGCACAATAAATACGTCGCTTGGTTTCTTCTTCCTGGTTTTATATCCCTTTGTTGGCCAACCCCAAGGACTGCAAGGATGTCTTCCACCAGAAGAACGTCCTTCACCGCCACCCATTGGATGATCAACAGGATTCATTGCAACACCTCTTACCCTTGGACGTCGACCAAGCCACCTACTACGACCTGCCTTGCCAATAGAAACGTTCTCATGGTCCAAATTACCAACCTGTCCTACAGTAGCAAGGCACCTCTCATGAAACATTCTAACTTCACCACTTGGCAATCTAAGCTGTACATAATTACCTTCTTTTGCCATTACTTGAGCGGCTGCACCTGCACTTCTGACAATCTGTCCACCCTTTCCTGGTCTCATCTCTATATTATGAACAAGTGTACCAAGTGGCATATTTTTAAGGGGCATAGCATTTCCTGGCTTTACATCTACTATATCCCCAGAAATTACTTCATCACCCACTTTTAATCCTAATGGAGCAATAATATAACGTTTTTCTCCATCCTTATAATGTAAAAGAGCAATACGTGCTGATCTATTAGGATCATATTCTATTGCAGCAACCTTTGCAGGAATTCCAAACTTATCCCGCTTAAAATCTATGATCCTATATTTTCTTTTATGTCCTCCTCCACGATGACGAGCAGTAACTCTACCATATACATTTCTGCCACCCGTCTTCTTTAAAGGCTCCAACAAAGAGCGTTCTGGTTCTTTTTTAGTAAGATCTGGATCAACCAGAACACTCATAAAACGCCTACCTGGAGATGTTGGCTTATAATATTTTACGGGCATTTATTTAATCCCCCATTAAAACACTAATAATAACAACTAAACACCTTCAAAAAATTCTATCTTATGCCCTGGCTCAAGGCGCACAATAGCCTTTTTTCTCTTACTTCTATAACCGAAGCTACGTCCAAGGCGTTTGGGTTTACCTTTAACCCACATAGTCCTTACAGACATTACTTTTACTTTAAAAATCTGTTCTACAGCCTTTTTAATCTCAATTTTATTAGCCTTTGGGTCTACCTCAAACACTACCTGATTATTGTATTCATTTAAAAGCGTTGACTTCTCTGTAACCCAAGGACCTTTTATAATAGTATAATTTTCACTCATGGCCTAAGCCTCTCTTCTATTTTAGCAACAGCAGGCTCATGTATTATCACATAGTCATATCTTAAAAGGTCATATACATTAAGACCTTCTTGTCTTAATACCTTTACATACGGAATATTTCTGGCTGAAAGCTCAACTATCTGATTAGGCTCACTAGTTACTATAACAGCCTTCCTTGTACCATCAGAAAACCTATCAACCAATTGAGCCATATTTTTGGTCTTAATCTCATTAAGACCGAAATCTCTTAAAACAAAAAGCCTATCTGAACCTACCTTATCGCTAAGTGCCATTCTAAGAGCTAGAGCTCTCACTTTTTTAGGCAACTTATATGCATAAGACCTGGGCTTTGGACCAAAGACTGAACCACCTCTTTTCCAAAGAGGTGAAGTATTAGAACCAGCCCTTGCTCTACCTGTACCTTTTTGTCGCCATGGTTTTCTACCACCGCCACTTACTTCATCTCTACGCTTAGTACAAGCAGTCCCAGCCCTACGTTTGGCCATTTGCCAACGTACAACCTCTTGTAAGAGCTCTACCTTAACAGGCACAGCAAATACATCATCCTGTACTGTAAGCTCTCCAACCTTTTGTTTTTGTGCATCATATACTGCAAGGGTTGCCATAATCTTTACCTGTCTCCCTTTTATCTCAAGGCCGCTTATTTACATCTTATACATACCATCTGATTTACTGCGCCAGGCACTGCACCCTTTACTAAAAGTAGATTTTCTTCTGGACGTATATCAACTACCATTAAATTACGCACTGTAACAGTCTCACCGCCCATACGGCCTGGCATACGTTTACCTTTAATCACCTTAGATGGAAATGCGCTTTGCCCTGTAGAGCCCATGGTACGATGGTGTTTTGAACCATGGGCCATCTTACCTCTATGAAATCCCCAGCGTTTTATAGTACCGGCAAATCCTCTACCTTTACTAATGCCTGTAACATCTATAAGCTGTTTAATATCAAGATCTTTTAAAGTAAGCTCCTGACCTAATTCATAATCATCAGGATTATCAACTTTAACTTCACGAATATAATAAAACCCGTGATCTAAACCTGCCTTTTTTACATGCCCCTGTTCAGGTAAATTAAGCCTACTTAAACGCTTGGGTTTAAATCCCAACTGGAGGGCATTATAGCCTTCCCGCTCCACAGTCTTCTTCTGAAGAACTGTACACGGCCCCACTTCAAGTACAGTAACAGCTATTGATTGCCCATCTGGGGCAAAGACGCGAGTCATTCCGACCTTGCGGCCCATCATACCTCTTAATCCGGCCATGACATATCGTCCTTTTCTCAGCTTTTTAAAGCTTAATCTCTACATCTACCCCTGCAGAAAGCTCAAGCTTTCCAAGGGCATCTATTGTCTGTTGTGTTGGTTCAAGAATATCAACTAATCTCTTGTGAGTACGTATCTCAAACTGCTCTCTAGACTTCTTATCAATATGGGGCGACCTAAGCACTGTATAACGACTAATAGATGTAGGTAGAGGAATTGGTCCTACTACCCTAGCCCCAGTCCTTTTAGCAGTATCAACTATCTCACTAACAGACTGATCCAACTGCTTATGATCATATCCTTTAAGGCGAATCCTTATTCTTTGTGTTTGGATCATCATTTTTAGGTACCTCTTACCTCTAAAAATTTGAGGACCTTAAATATATTAAAGTTATTCCTCTTTTTAAGCCTTTTATTATCTACTCAATAATCTTAGATACAACACCAGCACCAACGGTACGGCCACCTTCTCTAATTGCAAACCTTAATCCTTCTTCCATTGCTATGGGCTGGATTAGTTGCACCTCTAACTGTACATTGTCTCCAGGCATTACCATCTCTACTCCCTCTGGTAATGTCACTACTCCTGTTACATCTGTTGTCCTAAAATAAAACTGTGGCCTATACCCTGAGAAAAATGGCGTGTGTCTTCCACCTTCCTCTTTGCTCAATATATATACCTCACACTGAAATCTCATATGAGGTGTTATGCTACCAGGTTTCGCTACTACTTGCCCTCTTTCTACTTCATCCCTCTTTATCCCTCTTAACAATACTCCTATATTGTCTCCTGCCCTTCCTTCATCTAATACCTTCCTGAACATCTCTAGCCCTGTACATACTGTCTTTTGGGTGGGCCTTAATCCTACTATCTCTACCTCATCTCCTACGTGTATTACTCCTCTTTCTACTCTTCCTGTTACTACTGTTCCTCTTCCTGATATGCTAAATACATCCTCTATTGGCATTAAGAAAGGCTTATCTATATCTCTCTTGGGCTCTGGTATATAATTGTCTAGTGCATCCATTAACTCCCATATGCACTTTGTCTTCTCTGGGTCTGTTGGATTGTTTAATGCCTCTAGTGCTGAACCCTTTATTATCGGAACCTCATCCCCTGGAAACTCATACTTGCTTAAAAGCTCTCTTAACTCTAACTCCACCAACTCTATCAGTTCTGGATCATCTACCATGTCACACTTGTTTAAAAATACTACTATCGCTGGAACTCCTACCTGCCTTGCCAAAAGTATGTGCTCTCTCGTCTGGGGCATTGGTCCATCGTCTGCTCCTACTACCAAAATCGCCCCGTCCATCTGGGCTGCACCTGTGATCATGTTCTTGATATAGTCTGCGTGACCTGGACAGTCTACGTGTGCATAGTGTCTCTTTTCTGTCTCATACTCAACATGCGCTGTTGCTATTGTAATTCCTCTCTCCCTCTCCTCTGGTGCCTTATCTATCTCATCAAATGGTGTATAATCCGCCCATCCTTTCTGCTCTGCCAATACCCTCGTTATCGCTGCTGTTAACGTCGTCTTCCCATGGTCTATGTGCCCTATCGTCCCTACGTTTACGTGCGGCTTCGTCCGCTCAAATTTCTTCTTTCCCATGATACTACGTCTCCTCGTATGTCTTAAATTTTGCTAGTTACCAAAGTTAACCAAAATAAATTCGTCAATAATTCGTCTGTGGAGCCCACGACCGGAATTGAACCGGTGACCTCTTCCTTACCAAGGAAGTGCTCTACCGACTGAGCTACGTGGGCATTTCAAAGTCCTTATAGACAAAAAATAAAAAAATATATAAAAAACAGCTCTTGGCTGATTATTTTTTATAAAAAATAAAATGGAGCGGGAAACGGGACTCGAACCCGCAACCCTCAGCTTGGAAGGCTGATGCTCTAGCCATTGAGCTATTCCCGCCCCCAAAAAAACACTAAAACATCTCAGCCGATTTATTTTCTTAAACCGACCAAGATTTATATTTCATGGTGGAGAGGGGAGGATTCGAACCTCCGAAGGCTTCGCCAACAGATTTACAGTCTGTCCCCTTTGGCCGCTCGGGAACCTCTCCACTAATTTTTACAATTTTGGAGCTGGCGATGGGACTCGAACCCGCAACCTGCTGATTACAAATCAGCTGCTCTACCAATTGAGCTACGCCAGCCCTAATCTGGAACGCAAATATTAGCTATACCTTTTAAAAAAAGCAAGTATTTTTTTATATATTTTTTAAATTATTTTAAATTAATTCCCTACAATCCCACATAAAAGATAACCTAACTTTATTCTATGTCAATCCCCCACCCCCCGCCTCCTGGAGTATATATTTCTAAGGTATCTCCTTTTTTTATATTAATTGTTGTTTTACTAGGTAGTTTAATAACTTTATTGTTTTTAATAAGTATATTTTCCCCTTTTTTAGCAGGTCTTCCACCATAGAGTCCATAAGGAGCAAACTTTCTCCTTTCTGTTAAGAGACTCAATTTCCCATCAAATAAGAAACGAAAACTTCTAATAATGCCATCTCCTCCTTTAAATTTTCCATTACCCCCTGAATTTTTTCTAATCATATATTTTTCTATTATAACTGGATATTCATACTCTATAGCTTCAATAGGGGTATTTAAGGTATTTGTCATATGGACTTGAACAGCAGATATTCCATCTCTATTAGGACTTGCCCCCATTCCTCCTCCAATTGTTTCATAATATGTAAATTCTTCATTATTTTTAGGGTCTATTCCACCAAAAGAGACATTATTCATTGTTCCACAGCTTGCCGCAGGGATTTTATCTGGTAAGGCTTTTGATAATGCTCCAAAAATTACATCTACTATCCTTTGAGATGTCTCAACATTTCCTGCAGCAACAGGTGCAGGTTTTTTAGCATCAACTAGGCTACCTTTTCTAGTGATTATTTTTATAGGATTTAAAGAGCCTTGATTAATAGGATAGTCTTCTCCTAAAAGGCAAAAAAATACATAGTAACAACAAGAAGCTGTTACGCTTTTAACCGTATTAATACTACTTTCTACTTGATCATCTGTATTAGTGAAGTCTAATATTGCATAATCTTTTTCTATTTTTAGATTCAATCTTATATTTATTGGAATGTCATTAAATCCATCATCATCTAGAGCATCACAAAATTCATATTCACCATCAGGTATTTCTTTTATAGTTTTTCTCATTACCTTTTCACCATAATCTATTAACATATTAGCTGTTGATATAATTTTTTCTTTTGACCAGGCTTTTGCAAGCTGAATTAGTCTTTGACTTCCCCTTTCTAGACATGCAAGTTGAGCTAATATATCTCCTTTTCTTTCTTGAGGTTTTCTAACATTTTTTAAAAAGTGATCTAGTATTTCCTTTTCTATTTTATTGTTATTCACAATATTTTGAGGCGGTATTAAAAAACCTTCATCTTTAAAGTCTTTAACTAAAGACATTGAACCTGGATATTTACCACCTATATCTGCATGATGTGCTCTACATACTACATAAAAAAGTGGCTTGTCATCGTTTGCATCTACAAAAACTGGTTTTAACATTGTAATATCAGGAAGATGTGTACCTCCTAAAAATGGATCATTGCTCCATATAACATCTCCATTCCTAGGGGTTTTTAATCTTAATATGCTAGTTACTGTCATAGGCATTGCACCAAGATGTACAGGTATGTGTGCAGCTTGTGCAAGAAGTCTAGCTTCTGAATCAAAAATAGCACAAGAGAAATCTTTTCTTTCTTTTATGTTAGCAGAAAAAGATGCCTTTTTAAGTACAATACCCATTTCTTCAGCAATAGAGCTTAAAAGTTTGTTTAAGATGTTTACCTCTATGGAATAATTAACCATTTTAATCATCCTTACTTGTTACTTAATAATTTTCGTCTTATTGGGCGTCTCCTGTCAGATTTTAATGTAATTGTTACCTTTGTACCTTCCCCTAATTTAGATTCTATATATATGCTGCCTTCTTGTTCTTCAATAATCCTTTTAGCAAATGTTAATCCCATGCCAATATGGCCTGTTTTAGTAGTAAAAAACGGATCAAATATCATAGATTCATATTTAGGATTTATACCTGTTCCAAAATCTTCAACAATAAATGTTCTTTCATTTTCAGAAGAGCTTACAAGATTAAAAGTCACCCTTTTGGGGTTTGTTGATGTCATATATGCTTCAAAACCATTTTGAATAATAGCAGTTATGGCTTTTTCAAAAAGTATAGGATCAACCAATACATTCCATTTATTATCCGGTAGGATATTAACTTTAAGTTCGCCACCCATAGACTTAGCTACTTCTTGTATAGATGCATCAATGTGTATCATTAACTTATCAACAGTAATCAATTCTAGATTAGCTTTTGGTAGAGATATAAAACTACGTAAGGTAGAGAGTAATAATTCCAGTCTTAAGGAAGATTCTAATATCATTTCTACATATTCTTTTTTACACCCTTCTTCTTTTAAGAGTCGTCTTGCAAAGCCTCCAATAGAAAGTACTGGATTTCTTATCTGATGACTTATGTCATCAAGCATACGTCCTAAAAATGCCATTCGTTCCGATCGTCTTAAAAATCGTTCTAATTCCTTTTCTCCAGATATATCATATATCAAAAAGACTATTAAAGATTCATCCCATATACATACATTGGTTGAGACAAGGGCAATAAATGTTGAGCCATCAAGGCGTTTTAACATCGCTTGAGTTTCAAATTCTTTTCTTTCTCGTGTTAATTTAACTATGTTTGGCAGTAATATGTTTCTATCTTCTATAGGAAAGAATTCTTTAATTTTGATCCCAATTAAGTTTTGTTGGTTAGCCCCAAGAAGTTTATATGCATATCGATTGGCTAAAACTATTTTATTATCGGGACCAACGACAATTATGGCAGATCTTATAGAGTTTAAAATCTTTTCTATATCAGCTTTGGTATCAATAAGTTGTGCTTCTCTCATTTTGGCTCCATTTATCCTGGTTTGTTTAATTAAGATTATTCCTTTAATAAAAAGATATTAGAATCTCTTACCATTAAGACCCAACCCTCAGGGACATAACATGTAGTAAAATCGTCTAATATTAATAAAGGACCCTTAAGGGAGTCTGAATCAGAAAGAGTTTCTCTAAATATACACTGCACTTCTTGTTCCCCGTTTTCATTTATTACTTTTCGGACAAATGGAGCCTTTTTATGAGGGGATGAAGTATTGAAAACTACTGTATTAAAATCTCGTTTTATCCTTGCACGTAGTCTTATAGCAGTTACTTCAATACTTAGGTTAGTTAAGTTGTAACCATATAATCTTTTGTGTTCATTATAAAAAGCATCTTCCCAGAAATTATTGAATGGAACCGTAATTTCAAATGATTGTCCTTTATATCTGACATCAACAAAAGGTTCAAATGATATAGATCTATCTAAAAGTTTTAGTTCTTTAATCTGATTATTAAGTTGTGTTTTTAAATAGGAAAACGGTTCTTTTAAAAAATCAGCGTTTTTATATGCCAATTCTAATATTGCCATAGATGACTCTAATATAATATCTGCCTCTGCCATGCCTTTAGCAGAAAATACTCCACCCATACTAGGTAATAGTATCTTTTTTATATTTAGTTCTTTTGCCAAGGAAGCTGCGTGTAATCCTGCTGCTCCACCAAAACAGGTTAGTACAAAATCCCTTGGATCAAATCCCTTTTCAAGGGAGACCTCTCTTATAGCTTTTACCATATTAGTATTTACAATCTTTAATATACCAAGGGCTGTTTCAACAGGAGATAGCTTCAATTTAGAGCTAAGCGATGAAATTGCCTTATATGCCCTTTCAGGATAGATTTTCATCCTACCATTTAAAAATGATTCAGGTATAAGTCTTCCTAAAAATAAATTTGCATCTGTGACAGTAGGCAGTTCTCCTTTACCATAACAAGCTGGTCCTGGGTCTGCTCCTGCACTTTGAGGCCCTACTTGTAAGAGCCCACCTTTATCTATCCATGCAATAGAGCCACCACCAGCGCCAATTGTATGAATATCTAGCATGGGTATTGATATAGGATATCCCTGTATTTGATAACTTCTAGTATGTATTAATTCTCCAGGGCATATAGAGACATCTGTAGATGTTCCTCCCATATCAAGTGTTATTATGTTTTTGATGCCAAGTGTCCTAGCAAGCTTATGTGCTGCAAGCACTCCTCCTGCAGGTCCTGAAAGAAGAGTAGTTATTGCTAATTCTCCAACTCCTTTTGCAGGAATGCAGCCTCCATTTGATTGTTGGATTAAAAGGGTTGTATTTTTTAATTTTGAAGAAAGCTTATTTACATAATTTCCTACAACAGGGGCAAGATAGGCATTTATTAAGGTAGTACTAGTACGTTCAAATTCCCTAAATTCCCTTAGTATTTTACTTGATAATGAAATATGAAGCCCTTTAGTTCGGATCTTATCAAAAAGTTTTTTTTCATGAATATCATTTTTATAAGAGTGGATAAGGCTTATGGCAATAGATGCAGCTTTTTTCTTACAAATCCATTCACAAACTCTATTTAATTCTTTTTCTGAAAGCTCTGTTATGATGTTACCATCATAAGATATTCTTTCTTTTACACCTAATATTGATTCAGGTGTTATTATTTGCCTTTTAGGAGGCAGAGACAGGCTATATAATTTAGCCCTATTTTGTCTGCCAATAAAAATGACGTCTTCAAAGTTTTTTGTAGTAATTAAAAGTGTCTTAGCTCCTTTTCCTTCTAAAAAGGCATTTGTTCCTACTGTTGTACCATGTACTAGTTCTATTTTGTCTTCTATTTTTTCATTAGATAATAGATAAGATAGCCCTTTAATTATTGCCAATGAAGGATCGTTAGGAGTTGACGGTATTTTCCATCTTTGCCAGCCTTTATTAGGAGAATACATAATAAAATCTGTAAATGTACCGCCTGTATCTATACCAACTTGGATCATAATATCCTCTAGCCTCTTTAGTCTGAGATAAATATACGCTTAATATTCATATCTTTTAAATCTAAAAGTGCCCATCCCGGAGGTTCTTTCCTTCCTAATATTTCTCCGGGATTTAATAATAGAGTATTTTTGATCTTTTCAAGGTACCATCTATGGGTGTGACCAAAACAAACAAGATCATAAATACCTTGTTGAGCAAGGGTCTTACCCCAAAAAGGATCATGGACCCATGCAATTTTCCTGTTTTCTATTTCAAGATATCCATACCAACCATACAATGTAACTTGATCCTTCCTTTCCATACATTTTTTAGCTAAAAGTAACTGATCTCCTGTGTTATTACCAACTATTAAATGCATATGAACTGGAAATTCTTCCAATTCTTCTAACATAAATGGTGAAATTAGATCTCCACAGTGTATGACAGTTGATATTCCATAGTTTACAATTTGTGCAAAGGCCTTTTTTGCATTCCAGAAATGATCATGAGTATCTGAGAGGATTGCAATTTTCAATTTTAACCTCCTAAAGTTAATTTTTTCATTTCTCAATTGTTTAATAACATGTAGTAATTTTGTAAAAAAATGCAAAGAAAATCCAAAAAAATTGTGAAAAAGTGAAGGCATATATCAAGTGTTCCGATCTAAAGTATAAACTTTAGTAATAATTAATATTGTCAACATGAAGGATTGGAGTAAATTGTTTAACTTACATTAACTTTTAGATAATATTAG
>JAMONC010000097.1 GCA_027066725.1 Desulfobacterales bacterium | reverse complement strand
TCTTATGTTACTTTATGGCTGTAAATTTTCATCTACTTCATCAAACACTCAAACATCTTATTTTACACCTTATGGACAAAAATTAACTCCTGCTGGCGTACTCTTAAGATATGGTAACCCTGATATAGAACAACATGCAATGGACTGTAAATTATCTCCTGATGATAATACCCTAGCAGTAGAAGGAAGATTCACATTAGTATTAGTTAATACAAAAGAAAAGAAGATTAAAAAGGAAATCTCACTAAATTTCAAAAAACATCAAGGCAGTATGTATACAGGTATTACATGGTCTAGAGATGGTAAAATAATATATTGGAGTATAAGTGATGGAAGAATATTAGAAGCAAAACTAAATGGAGATGATGTAACTATACGTGACTTTTTTAAATTTGACGATGTTAATGGACACCCTGCCTTACCTAACGACATAAAGATTTCACCGGATGGAAAGTTTATGTATATAACTCTAAATGGAGGGAATAAAGTTGTTAAGTTACGAATTAAAAATAAAGAAATAGTATGGGAAACATCAGTAGGGGAATTCCCTTATGCCTTAACTTTGGCTAAAAATAAGGTATATGTAACAAATTGGGGAGGAAGAATCCCAACTATAAAAGATTTTGTAGAACAAGCGGGCTGGAATAATATAGAAAAGAATGAAATAATTGTCGCTAATCCAAAAACAGAATCTGCTGCATCTGGAACAGTAACAGTTCTTGATGATTATTCTGGCAATGTTATTAAAACTATTAATGTAGGACTACATCCAAATTCTATTATAGCTAATAAAGACGGTAGCAGAGTCTATGTAGCAAATGCAAATAGTGACACAGTATCTGTTATTAACACATCAACAGATACTGTAGTAGAAAATATCATAATTAGTCCTAATAAATTGCCTTTTGGATGTTCACCTGATGCACTCGTTATATCTCATGATGGTAAATATCTATATGTTGCAGATGGCATGATAAATGCTGTTGCTGTAGTAGAGTTAGGAGAAGACTCTACTAATATATATTCTGGGTTACCAAAAAGTAAAATAATCGGATTTATTCCTACAGGTGCATATCCTGGTGGATTGGATATTTCTAAAGATGATAAGATACTTTTTGTAGCGAATACAGAGGGACTTTTGTCAACTGCAACTACAACTAATCCAAACGATAAAGACTTTCAGATGTTTTATAACAATATCGAAGGGGAAAAACTTTCTACTGCAGGTATGTATAATTCTCACAGACAATACGGTTATATATCTATTATAGATATACCTAAAAATCCTGATGAAGATGATCTTGAGGAATATACAAACACTGTTATGGATAACATCCAGTATGAAAAAGTATTACATAGCCTAAAATTGTTAACTCTACCAGCAAGAAAAGATGTAGCTCCTGTGCCTATTCCTGCAAGGCTTGGAGAACCTTCTGTATTTAAGCATGTAATATATATCATTAAAGAAAACCGTTCTTATGATCAGGTGTTAGGAGATATGCCAGAAGGAAATGGTGATCCAAATCTAACAGTTTTTGGAGAGAGCGTAACACCTAATCAACATAAGATTGCACGCAACTTTTTACTCATGGATAACTTCTACGTAGAAGGAAAGTGTTCCGCAGAAGGACATCCCTGGGTAGATGCTGCTTTTACTACAGATTATATAGAAAAAAACGTAAGGGGTTGGTTTAGAGGATATCCTCATGTAATTCTTGATGCCATGGTTACTCCTAAAACAGGCTACATCTGGGATGATGTTTTAAATCATGGAAAGACATTTTGTAATTATGGAGAAGATATTGAGGCAATTTTACCTGATAATATAACTTGGTCTGATGTATATCAAGACTATCTTACAGATACCCCTTTAGAGTTAAAAAATGAAGGTACATTAAAAAATTTGCTAAAATATACTAACATGAAATACCCTGGATATGATCATCATAAAATTTTAGATGTTTTAAGAGCAAAAGAATTTATTAATGAGCTTCAAACTTATACAGATAAGACATTCCCAAATCTAGTGATAATATCTCTACCTGCTGATCATACAGCAGGATTAAAGTATGGATACCCAACACCCCAAGCAATGGTTGCAGATAATGATTTAGCACTTGGACA
>JAMONC010000096.1 GCA_027066725.1 Desulfobacterales bacterium | reverse complement strand
ATACCTTGGCAGGCACTTAATAGCAAAGGTGATATAGAAATATTAGAGACAAAGATGATACTTCCTAAAAAATATATCTCTATTGTCCGTATAAAGGAAAAAGTTTTTGCACTTGCTATTTCAGAAGGTTCTATGGAGCTTATTTCAGAGCTAGATCCAAAAGATTTCAATATAACTAGTCATGATAATAACAAGATAAAAACTATAAATTTTAAAGATCATCTAAAGAGATTTTATAAAGTAAAAAATAGCTAACGTATTTTTGTAGTTGACTTTAAGGGGGGATAAAGAGGTGAAGAGAAAGATTAATATTACTCTTGTTATCTTGGCTGTTATAGTAATTTTTATCCCCTTTTTTTCTAATACCGCACTTGCTGTCAAAGTTCCGACACTTAAGATCGGGTTAAATAATGTTAAAGATCCAAAGCAGGTTGCTACAGCACTTGAAATAATCTTTTTATTAACTGTACTTTCTCTTGCGCCTGCTCTTCTTTTAATGACAACATCTTTTACAAGGCTTGCGGTAGTTTTTGGATTTTTAAGGCAGGCGCTTGGTACTCAGCAAATGCCACCTAACCAGATTCTTATTGGACTAGCACTATTTTTAACATTTTTCATTATGCGTCCTGTATGGCAACAGGCAAATCAGCAAGCTATAACACCTTATTTAAATGGTAAGATTAATTTCAATCAAGCGGTTACCTTAGCAGAAAAACCTCTTCGAGAATTTATGTTTAGACAGACTCGTAAAAGCGATCTTGCACTCTTTTTGCATATAGCTCACATAGAAGATACAAATGACTTAAGTGAAATACCAACAACGGTTTTAATACCTGCATTTATGATTAGTGAGTTAAAGACTGCTTTTGAGATTGGTTTTGTACTATATATACCGTTTTTAATAATAGACATGGTAGTATCGAGTGTGCTTCTTTCAATGGGTATGATGATGCTACCACCTGTTTTAATATCTTTGCCATTTAAGCTACTTTTATTTGTACTGGTAGATGGTTGGCACCTTTTGGTTGGCTCACTTGTTCAAAGTTTTCACTAATAAAAATATACCAAAAGGGGCCATAATTTCTTAAACAGATCTTAATAACAAATAGGGAGAAATTGCTATGACTGAGGCATTTGTGGTGGGGCTTGCCCGCCAAGCTATAGATTTGACCCTTTTACTTAGTATTCCAATGTTAGGGCTTGGATTAATAGTTGGACTAATAATTAGTATCTTTCAGGCTGTTACTCAGATACAAGAGATGACCCTTACGTTTGTTCCAAAGATTATTGTAGTACTTCTTGCCCTGTTATTTACGTTTCCCTGGATGATGAACAAGATGATTGATTTTACAAGGCATTTGATCTTAATCATACCAAATCTTGCCAAATAATAATGTGAGATAAAGCTGTGATAAACGCATTTTTACTAAATTGGACTCTAGGAGAATTTAAGGTTTTTTTACTTGTACTTGTAAGGATTTCAAGTCTTCTTTTTATGATGCCTGTCTTTAGTGGAAAAGCTGTGCCAAATACTATAAAAGCCTTAATGGCAATGGTTTTAGCACTTATGCTTACTCCAATAGTTCCTTTTAAGCCAAGCCAGTTTCCTTCTCAACCACTAGCACTTGTTATCTTGGTTATATCAGAGCTTTTTATCGGGGCATCCTTAGCATTGATTATGCAATTAATCTTTGTAGGAGTCCAAATAGCAGGTCAGATGATTGGGTTTCAGATGGGATTTAGTGTAGCAAGTGTTATGGATCCTAATACAGGAGTTCAATCTGTACTTATGGCACAAATCTCTTATCTGATAGCCCTTATGATATTTTTAGCAATAAATGGACATTATTATTTTATTAAGGTGCTTTTTGAAAGCTATAAGATACTTCCTCCAGGACACTTTGTGGCTACTACTACTCTTTATGACATTGTTATGCAGTGTGCTGAAAAGATGTTTATCTTAGGCGTCAAATTAATGGCACCTGTTATGACTGTTCTTCTCCTTGCTCAAGTAGCACTTGGTATTTTGGCAAAGACAGTGCCTCAAGTAAATCTTTTAATTATTAGTTTCTCTTTGACTATTGGACTGGGCTTATTTTTCTTAGGACTTACAATGCAGTTTTTCTGGCCAGTTTTTGAAAAGGATTTAGTTATAGCTCTAAGGTGGCTTCCCGTTGCCTTAAAATCAATGGCAGTTAGTCCATAAAGATAAAAGAGGGCTATGGCAGGAGACTCTTATCAAGAAAAAACTGAAAAACCGACTCCGAAACGGCGTGAAGAGGCACGTAAAAAGGGACAGGTTGCCAAAAGTAGAGAACTACCTTCTATTGCAGTATTAATCTCTTGTTTATTTTGTCTTACTTGGGGAAGTAGTTTTTTCTTACATCAACTCTCTTTAATAGTCCGTTATTATCTTTCTCAAGCAGGAGATATAAATATAGATCAGGCAAACGTATCTTTTTTATCTATACTTGTTACTAAACAAGTAGCCATAATTTTGGCACCTCTTTTTATAGTTATTACACTTATAGCTATCTTTTCAAATATAGTTCAAACTGGACCTCTTTTTTCTTTAGAGGCTGCAGCGCCAAAATTTTCACATATAAATCCAATAGAGGGTTTTAAAAGACTATTTTCATTTCAGGCTTTAAATGAACTATTAAAATCAATGTTTAAGATATTTGTAGTAGGTTGGATCTGCTATAAGACCGTCAAAGATCAGCTCTTTAATCTAATTCCATTAATGGATCAGACACCTTATCAGATCATGGCTTTTATGGGGCATGTAAGTTTTTTGATGTTTTGGCGCACAATGATAGCCATGATCTTTATGGCAGCGCTAGATTATGCATTTCAGCGTTGGCAATTTGAAAAGGATCTCCGCATGACTAAAGAGGAAGTAAAAGAGGAGTTTAAGCAAACAGAAGGAGATCCAATGGTCAAATCTCGCATAAGAAGCATTCAAAGGGAGATGGCTAGAAAGAGAATGATGTCATCTGTACCAGAGGCAGATGTTGTTATAACAAACCCTACTCATTTAGCTGTTGCATTAAAATATGAAGCTGAAAAAATGGAAGCACCAAAAGTTATTGCAAAAGGATCAGGACTTATAGCTCAAAGAATAAAAG
>JAMONC010000095.1 GCA_027066725.1 Desulfobacterales bacterium | reverse complement strand
AGATAGACAACAATGGAGATAAAAAAGATTAATGGATCCCTTGTTAGTCTATCAAGGATTAATTTACAAAAAAGCTAAAAGCAATAAAAAATCCTAACCGGACATCCTGAAGCTATGGTAACACAAGAACAAAATCATTCAAAATCGAATCCTGTTATCCGCTTTTTCTCTTCGGTCAGGCTAGCAATATTTTTGTTAATTACGCTAGCTATCACCTCTATAATTGGTACAGTATTACCTCAACAAGAACCTCTTCAGTTCTATGAACGTTATGGACCTAATATATTTAAAATTATAAAAGCACTGCATTTATATGATACTTATCATTCTTGGTGGTATGTAACGCTCTTGGTACTTTTTGCCATAAATTTAGTAGTTTGCACATTTAAAAGACTACCTACTACTTTAAGGTTATACAAAAGAGATAACCTCGACATAAGCTTAGATAAATTAAAACATATGCGCATTTTTAAACAGGTAGTCTTACCCAAAAATGTAAGTTATGAACAGATAATAAGTGAATTTAAAGAAGTTGCTGGTGGCAATATCAGTGAAAAACCTCTTGAGAATGGAAAACTAGTACTCTCTGAAAAAGGTAAATGGAGCTATTGGGGACTTTATATCCTACATGGTAGCATACTTGTTATATTTGCAGGAGCACTAGTTGGCATTCTTCTGGGTTTTAAAGGAAGCGTTTCTTTGCTAGAAGGAGAGGCAACAAATCATTGTATTCAAGAAGTAACAGGTAAACCTATCCCTTTAGGATTTACAATTAAATGTAACAAATTTACCCTTTCTTATTATAGAAACGGTACTCCAAAAGACTATAGATCTGACTTATCAATTATTGATCATGGTAAAGTGGTAATTCATAAAATATTACGAGTAAATCATCCAATTACTTATAAAGGCATTACTATTTATCAGGCTTCTTACCAGGCTATCCCCAGAATTACAATCAAGATTGTCGCTTCTGATGGACAACAAAAGATACTCCAGGTACCAGCCTTTGAAAGAATTACTTGGCCTCAAGAACATGTAGCTCTAGGTATTATGAGATACTTACCCAGTGTACATGGTGTACCTGCTGCACAGCTGTGGTGGGCAGATGACTCTGGACAACCCCCTGTTGCTATATGGCTTTTACAAGGGGAACAAAGGGAACTTAGAAGGTCTAACAATATATATCAACTTTCTCTTATAAATGTCACAGAGAGCTATATGACAGGACTTGAAGTTAAAAAAGATCCAGGAGTATGGCTTGTGTGGATTGGATGTGGACTTCTTTTAGCTGGATTCTTAATAGTATTCTGGGCTAGTCATCGTAGAATTTGGCTCTGGATTGGCGAAGAAAACGGTAAAAAAATAGCAATCATGGCAGGTACAGCTAATAAGAATAAACTTAGATTTGAAAGGGATTTTGAAACTATTTCTGAAAAGCTTAGCTACTTCTCAGGAGGCGAAAAATGAATATAGATAGCTCTCATATCCTGAGTATTACCACCTTCGTCTATATGGCAGCGGCAATACTTTATATATCTTATTGGGTATTTAAAGCAAAACGTCTAGGTATTGTCGCTACTACAGTAACTATCATCGGATTTTTGATGCAAACTTTTGCTTTGGGTTATAGATGGTATGAATCTTATAAGCTAGGATATGGACATGCCCCTTTATCTAATCTTTATGAATCTTTGGTGTTTTTTGCCTGGGTGACCATTGCTGTATATCTAGTGATAGAATGGCGAACCAAAAGTAGAATAATAGGTGCATTTGCTACACCTTTTGCTACATTTGCAATAGCTTATGCTTCTTTTAATCCAAGTGTAGATTCACAAATAGAACCGTTAGTACCAGCACTTCAAAGCAACTGGCTTCTAGCTCATGTTATTACTTGTTTTTTGGGATATGCATCTTTTGCAGTTGCCTGCGGGCTTGCAATAATGTATTTAATAAAGAGTAAGTCACCTAATCCTGAAGAAGGAGTAACAGGTGCTCTACCTTCTTTGAAAATGTTAGATGATTTAATGCATCAGACTATTATTTTTGGTTTTCTCTGGTTAAGTGTAGGGATAATAACAGGTTCTATCTGGGCAAATAGAGCATGGGGTTCATATTGGAGTTGGGATCCTAAAGAAACATGGTCATTAATTACTTGGTTTATTTATGCTACAGCATTACATGCCCGATTTGTAAAGGGATGGCGAGGTAAAAGAATTGCTATATTGTCAATTATAGGTTTTTGTTCAGTGATATTTACTTATTTTGGAGTCAACTACCTGCTAGCAGGTCTTCATAGCTATGCAGCACCTCAATAATTTAAGTGCTGACTTAGTTATGGAGACTAAAGCAGGCCCTCCTCAGTCCCTTATAATAGGGACAGGTTGGGAAATTAAAAAAAGCGAGGGGGATTATGTTTGGCTTAGGTTCTCAAGAGCTACTTGTTATCTTAATTATTGCTTTATTGTTATTTGGTGGCAAAAAATTACCAGAAATTGGAGCAGGACTTGGTAAAGGACTAAGGGCATTTAAAAAAGGACTTCAGGATATTGATGATGAAGTGAATCCTAAAAAAATTGTAGAAGATGTCCCTGGAGTCAAAGAAGTTAATGAGATAAAAAAAGAAATCCATAGTTAACTCATATTAAAGTGGTGTCCCTGGCCTGTGAGCCAAAGGAATGTAAATTAATAAAACAAGCTATGGTCCTGGCAGCAGGCCTAGGGACAAGACTAAGGCCTATTACTTACTATACTCCTAAGCCTTTATTTCCTATTCTTAATACTCCTATCCTTAAGCTGATTTTAGAGGGACCGTTAAAAGAGTTTTCTAAGGTTATAATAAACAGTTATCATTTATCAGATCAAATTGCTTTATTTATAAAAAATTTATATCCTCATAACTCACATATTCTTTTAATAAAAGAACCTCATTTATTGGGTACAGGTGGAGCACTAAAAAATGCCTTATCTTTTATGGATCAAGATAGTCCTATTTTAGTTTATAATGCGGATATCATAACTGATTTTAATCCCAGCCTTTTATATAATTTTCATTTAAATATTTCTAGAAAATATAAAGCTATTGCTACATTATTATTACATGATAACAATGCATTTAATAATATAAAAT
>JAMONC010000094.1 GCA_027066725.1 Desulfobacterales bacterium | reverse complement strand
AGGTTTCAATAATCTTAGCAAAGTTATATACAGAACTATCCTTAGGTACTTGTCTAAGTATTAATGCTGTATAACCTAATATGCCACTTAGAAGATTATTAAAATCATGAGCAACTCCGCTAGCTAACACCCCTATACTTTCCATCTTTTGAGCTTGAAGAAGTTGTCTATGGGTACGACGTAACTCCTTTAATGCTGCAACAATTCTCTTATTGCGTTCTGTTAATTTACGTTTAGATTGTTCTATTTCAATCAACATATTTTTAAAATCTGAAATATCTTTAATCACAAAGAAAAAGCCAATAACGTTGTTACTTTTATCTTGTAGTGGACTTACACTTAAAAGAATGGGAATCCTATCATGATCTAATTTAAGCCAAGTCTCCGCTTCGAATCTAGTCTTATCTTTTAATATGTGCTTTATAGGACAACCTAATTCGCAAAGCTGTCCTTTAACAACATCTCTACAATACATACCAAGGGCTTGGTTTTGTGTAATACCAATAAGATTTTCTGCTTCTTTATTAAAATAGGTTATGCGAAGTTGATAGTCAGTTGTGAAGACAGCATCAGGAAGACAACTTAATATCTGCTGTGCACCAACAACACTAAACCAACTACAGTCTTGCCCAGTATTCTTCTCCACCGATATTCCCTTATAACTTTATATTATTTAAGAGTGGCAACGAATCTACAAACAGGATCACCTTTAGCTATACAAAGGACTTCTTCTGCCTTAAAAGTCCCTATCCCTTTAGGGAAAACAGGTCCATAAACCAGATCCATACAGGCTGCTGTGCACGCAGAAAACATGTAACAACGTCCTCTTTTTTGTATTCCAAACTCTTCTATATACCTCGGAGGATCATAGGCATTTTTTACCTCTGTAACAAGTCTTTGCCCCGGAATTAATTCAACTACTTCTATATATCCAACACCAAATATATTAGTAAATGCTACTAAAGCCATTAACTCATCTTCTTTTGTCTCTATCATTGGAGCAATATAATCTTGCCAATCTACAGAAGTTCTAGCTCCATGGAAAGTATAATAAGCGCAATCCAGTACAGCATTATATAATTTTTTCTCCACCTCAACAGCATCTTCCTCGGTAGCCATATGCATAATCTTTGATACTGTAGAAAAAAAGAATTCATTGAAATTCATAGCTGCGTATATACCAAATGCAGCCATTATACCTCTCTCATTACTCATTAGAGGTAAACTCATTCCCCATTCAATTACCTTCTTAGGATCAAAGGCCATATTGCCTCTCAAATCAAATACGAGAAACTTTAAACTTACAATTTTGAGCATTAGATATCATACATTGTATCTCTATTACATTAAAATCTCTTATATCTTTTTTAAAAATGGTAGCTAAAACCGCTTTTATAAAACCTCTAGTTAAATGGCATACTGGTTTATCTCGTTTTCCATATATAGCAAGCCAACCTACCACAAAATAAGAAGAATCAGAGGTAGCTATACCTTCACCAGTTATAAGTTTAGATAAATCAATTCTTCCATATCCCATAAATCTATATATATCCTCTGCCCTTTTTAAAGCTTTCTCTATAGAAGATATTTCATCGTCTACAACTAATATTCTTTTAAAATATTCATAGAAACACTTTGCTGCTTCATGAATATATATATCAATACCATCAAAGTAGTCTATTGCTTCTATAGCATTAATAAGACCGCAATTAAAATAATGACAGTGAAGAGAAATTGGAATATCATCCATATATAATAGATTCTTATCTGCTTCAAATCTTATCTTTGGGATATAATCCATTGTTCCCCTTAAAACTCCCCCCTAAAAATTGAAACACTTTTATCATATATTGGGAGAAAATACAAGAGTTAAGAAGTAATATCTAATAAAATCAAAGTGTTATAGTTTTAAATTTATTGCTAAAAAATAATAAGACAAAAATATAACTATATAATTCGAAAAAGGTTACCTCCAGTTAAATTAGAAATATAATCAATTGCTATCCTTTTTATTTCTTGAGGTGTTATTGAATCCATAATTAATGGTAATATGCCTAAAAAACCATTAGAATCTATACATTCTAATACCTTATTATAAGAGTCTAAAGCTTCCCTTACTCTTCCTTGTTTAAGCAGTATATTGCCCTGCCATAAATATGCAATAGAAAAACTAGGCTCTATTTCTAAAGCATTCTTTAACGCATTTAATGCATCTTTTTCATTACCCATTTCGGCCAAAACAAGGGCATAAATAAAAAATGCTTCAGCTTTTGGGTTAGAAGAGTTTATTATTTCATTACAAAGCCTTAAAGCTAATAAATAATCACCTTGATCAGCTGCAGATTTAGCTCTTTTTAGTAACTCTATTTGATTACGAAGATTACATATCTCTTTTTCTTCCCATTTATATTTATTCTTTTGTCTTAAAGAAACTTGCTTAGTATCTTCTCTTATAAAAAAGGCGTCACTAGAAGATCTTAAGGTTAACAATGGATGTTCTATTAATGCTAATTCTGTTGGAGAAGGATATAATACCCCCCCAGGTACCAGAATAGATACTATCTTGGATAGTACCTTTTGAATTGCACTCTTACTAAAATAAATAAAAACATTGCGGCAAAAAATAACTCTAAATTCTGAAACAGGTAATAAACATTCAGAATCTTCTACTATGTTGAAGTAAGCAAAATATATTCTTTTTCGAATCTCTCTTTTTATTTCATATCTATCATTTCTTATCTTTTTAAAAAATTTTTTGTACTTATCTGGAACACTATCATAATCCTTTTTAGAATAAACACCTGATTTTGCCTTTGCTAAAGAATTCTTATCAATATCTGTAGCTATGATTTTAATGCAAGTTGAACCAATCTCTGACTCTATGTCTTGTATTAACATGGCAATAGAATATGCTTCTTCTCCTGTAGAACAACAAGCACTCCAAATATAGTAATTTTGATTAGCTAAAGTTAATATGTCCTTATCATGTAATAAATAAGATCTTAAACTGTCAAACTGAAAAGAATGCCTAAAAAATCTTGTTTCACTAACTGTAACTAATTGAATTAAACGTTTGAATTCTTCTATATCAGAAGCTAATTTTATATAATATATAGCTATATCATCTAGATTAAGAGAATTCATCCGTCTATAAACTGCTCTTTCTAATCGTTTAATCTTATTATCCGGGAAAACAATCCCAGCCTTCTCAGCAACTAAATCAGCTATTTTAGTCATACTAAGTGGTTTCATCATATATGCAAACTCTATTTCTACCTGTTTCCTTAGCCTTATAAAGGGCCTTATCAGCTTGTCCTATTATTACATCTGGAGTTTTATTGTCTTTGCAACCACCACTAGCTACACCAATACTTACTGTAACAGGTATGATCTTATCCTTATATTGAAATGAATGGTCTTCTATTTTTTTTCTAATTCTCTCGGCAAACTTCGCTCCACCTTGTAAATCTGTCTCAGGTAACAACATAATAAACTCTTCTCCACCAAAACGTGCTGCTACGTCTGTAGATCTAGCACTAGTTTTTAATATTTTTGCGATCTCTCTTAATACTTCATCTCCAGCTAGATGTCCGTAAGTATCATTTACTCGTTTAAAATGATCTATATCCAATATCAATATTGAAAACCATCCGCCTCCATATCTAGTTACACGTTCACATTCTTCATTAACTCTTACAAAGAAATATCTTCTATTATACAATTTAGTAAGTTCATCAGTAACAGAACGTAATCTTATCTTTTCATATAAATAAGCATTTTCTATTACAACTAATGCTTGTTCTAATATAAGTTGATAAGTATTCCTTTCTGAATCAGTAATATTAGATAATTGACTGTCTAAAAAGACTAAAGATCTATAAATACCTGTATCCCCTGATTTAAAATTAAATGCAAATAAATTTTCTTCATCAAGAGAAATATCTTTATCTCCAGATTTGAGAATATATGTCTTACTTTTATCCTCTTTAAGCATTTCCCCCACGGATAGTATCTGTTTTCTACAAAATCTATCAATTAAATCTATATCTTTAATATCTAGATTCCCTTTTGTTGATATAAATATGTTTAATTTACCCTCATCTAATAAACAAAATGCACCTAACTCATAATTAAAAATTTCTTCTAGTATATGTAATACATTAATAATAACTTCTCTAAAATTTTTAGTTTTCCATGCTACATTAGTTATTCTATTTATAATAGTTAATTCATATAGTTTATTATCTAATATATTATTAGTCTTCAATAATATATCAGTTAGTGTTATATCCCTGTTTTTCTTTTTAAGAAGACTTTTGTATTCAGATAATTTATCTATATACTTTGATATTAATTCTAATAACTTTTCTGCTTCTATATCTTTACTAACATATTCATCAGCACCTATATGTAATCCCCAAAACTTTTCTATAGGCTTATCTCTGGTTGTAAACATTATAATAGGTATATATTTCATATATTCATCATTTTTTAAAAGTCTACATACTTGATATCCATTCATCTTAGGCATCATTACATCTAATAAAATAACATCAGGTATTTCACTATATGCTTTATTAATAGCTTCTACTCCATCTGATGCCGAAATCACTTCATAACCTGCATTAATTAATAGATCAGATAACATTGCAACGATTAAAGGACTATCATCAACTAACAGTATAAGATTGCCTTTCATACTTATTCCTCACTAAATTTAGTAAAATAGTTCGAATAGAAATAGGATCTAAAATTAGATGTGAACTATCTTGAGACAATGCCTTTTGCGGCATTCCATATACTGTGCAGCTATCTTTGTCTTGTACAATAGTAATAGCACCTTTTTCTTTCATCTTTTTTAAGCCTATTGCTCCATCATCTCCCATACCTGTCAAAAGTATTCCCATTGCTCTATTAGAATAGAAATCCGCTATAGAAACAAAAAATTCATCTATAGAAGGTACCCCATATCTTGCATTCTTATCAGAAATTGCTTTAAATAGGCCTTTATTATCAATAATCCAACAACATGAAGGATCAGCTATATATATTCCATATTGAGGTCTAGTTCCTGTAATAGTTAAACTGACAGGTAATAATACTTTGTTTTTTAACCAACTCAGTAAAAACTTACCCCAATAAGATGGCATATGTTGTATAACTACAATAGGAATAGAAAAATCTAGCGGTAAAGGAGAAAGTATCTGTTGAATTACCTTAGGCCCTCCAGTTGAAGCTCCAATTACAATTATATCAATAGTATTAAAAGAAAAAGCAAATATCTTATCCATAAAATCAGATTGTTTATAACTTGCATTTTTATTCTGTTTTAATTGAGTACATAGTATAATTTTCCTTTTTATTTTAGTTATTAAATCATGATCCTGATCAGAATATCTTAGAACGTCAAATACACCTATACCCAAAGCTTCAAATACATATTCAGGATTATAATCTTTAGATAAAATAATTATAGAAACTGATGGATCATATGTCAGTAATTGTCTTGATATATCAAAAGCGTTGGTTATGCTAATAGTTGGTGCTATAATTACAATATCTGGAGCTATATTTTTATATAGCTTTAAAATAATATTAGTTGTATTTATAGATGTTATTTTTAATTCTAATTCAGTAATATTTTTCTTTAACCAATTTTGATAGAAATTACCTGTATCTATTAAAAGGATATTACTAGTCATTTGTCTATTGTCTATCTTATTACATTATTTTATAACTTTATTTGTTGTTTATTGTTCACCTATAAGATCTTTCAACGATAAAACAGCTGTCTCTAATTCTTTCATAGCAGCTACAGTTTGTTTGGCACCTTCTTCTAATTTCTTAGCAGATAGTGATAATGACTCCATAGCTTCTGTAATCTGCTCAGTCGCTTTACCTTGTTGAGAAGTAGCTATGTTTATCTTTTGTGCTACATCATGATTCTCATGTATTATTTCTTTTATTTGTTCCATGGCCATTCCAGCTTTACTTACTTGAGATACCGCTTCATTGACAGTCTTTTGAACATTTTCAGCGGTTAATACAGCAGTATGAGTATGATTTTTGATATCATCTATTAAAGTTCTAATCTCATCCGTAGATGAGCTTGTATTTTCAGCTAAATCTTTTATATGTTTAGCTACTATAGAGAATCTTTTACCAGCTTCTCCTGCACTTACCGCTTCTATAGCAGCATTAAAAGCTAATAATTTTGTTTGACTAGCAATATCTTCTATAAATGTAAGTACTTTCCCAATTTCATCTATTGTTTGATTAAGAGACATAATATTATTAGATGATTCATCAGCATAGGATTTTACAGTATGCATAAACTCCGTTGTTGATCTCATTCTATCTGTTACTTCAATAGCACTTTTCATAGCTTTATTTGCAACTTCAACTATAACAGCAGCTTGTTTACTTAGTGCCTCTGCTGCTCTATTTAATTCTTCGGCGGATGCCCCTACTTCAATAACAGAGTCTGCTTGTCTAGATGCACTTAAACTTTGATCCTTAGCTACCTGCATAACATTTAGAGCAATAGTACCAAACTTCTTTGACATATCTTTTAAGGGCAAAATCACTTTATTTTGATAAGATACACCACCAAATATAGCTACTACAAAACCAATAAATACTAATATAGATAAAAATAATCCAATTATTTTATATACATTTATTACCCTTTTTTTAGCTATTTTTACGAAATTGTTACTCTCAGTTATACCATGACTTATGATATCTTGTAATTCTCTATATATTTTATTTAAATTATCTTTAACTAATTTGTTATTATTTTTATGTTTTATAGATAAATTACATATATCATTGCCAATTTTTAGAAACTTATTTAAACTATCTAATGATAATTTTTTCAATTGACTGATTTCTTTTTGTGAATGGCATTGTCTACAACTGATACTTTTATCAAATATTTCTTCTGTTTCAATTTTAGCAGTTTTCCCCAAAGTGTTACATACTTTTTTAATCTTTATTACAGGTTCCATATTTGTACTTGCTAAAATGAATTCGCCCCTTAAATAGGCTATCTTCTCTTTTAACATAAGACATCTATTTAATTCAGTTGTAAAATCAGATAATAATCTATATTGTCCCTCCATCCAGTGTGATATTAATATACCACCTAATACTGAAATTACATTTATTATTACTAACAAAGCAAATACTTTAAATATTTTACTTTTTATACTTGTTTTTTTCACGATATCCCTCCAATATTACTCTAATATTATATTAGAGATTCCAATCTTATCAATGGAAGTAATCTATTTTTGATTTTTATAAATCCCCATATACTATTTTGATTTATCTGTTTATCTTTATATATATTCTTTTGCCCTATATATTTAGGAGCTTTATATATATTTTTTATATTTATATTTATTAATTCTGGTATATTATTAATCTGTAATATATTGTTTTTTTTATTATTGCTAGTTTTTACCTTTAATAAGTATTTACTTGTTAAATTATTATAGTATGCACTATCTACTTCACTAGATAACGCTACTAAATTATAAGTTAGATAATTAAATAGCATTACTGTTACTTCCATGATATAAAAGCTCTTCTATAACTTTTATTAAAGTCTGTTGAGTAAAATTACCTTTTTGTAAATATTCATCAGCGCCTACAGCAAAACCTTTCTTTATTTCATCCTGAGTATCATGAGAACTTAAAATAATAATCGGAAGTGTTCTTATTCTTTCATTTTCACGTATTTTCCTAGTTAGTTCATAACCATCCATTATAGGCATCTCTAAATCTGTAATAACCATATCAAAATGTTCTTTACCTAGTAGTTCTAAAGCTTCCATACCATTAGTTGCACTACCTACCTCATATCCTGCAGATATTAGTATATTCTTTAATAAACTTCTTGTAATAACAGCATCATCTACTACTAATATCTTTGGATTAGAGCGTTTCTTTAGTTTATTATCTGTTTTTTTAATAGTATCTATTGTCAAGTTATTATCTATACGTAATAAATTAGAGATATTTAATACTAAACTAATTTTACCATCTTCAAATATATTGGTACCTACTACGAATTCAGATGTTAAATATGACGGGATAGGTTTTAGGATAACCTCTGTCTGAGTAATTAATTCATCTATTAAAAAAGCCTTCTTTAATCTTTCATGTCCTAATACTATAACAAAAGCCTTGTCTTTATTATTCTTATTAGATGAATTAAGCTTTAAAACTTTTGCTAGATCAAATAGATATATAGACTCATCATTAACTAAAATTCTTGGTAATCCCTCATGTTTTAATATCTTAGACTTATCAAAAAAAACTATGTCTTTTACCCAATGAGTTGGGATAGAAAATATTCTATTACTAATCTTTATTATTAACACCTGCATTAAAGCCAAAGTTAAAGGAAGTTCTAATACAACCTTTGTGCCTTTATCTTTATATGAAAATATATCTATAACACCATTTAACTTATATATGGCCTTCTTAACGGTATCCATTCCAACACCACGGCCAGAAATATCTGTTACCTCATTCTTTGTGGAAAAACCTGAGGAAAAAAGAAGTTTTTTTAACGATTCAGAAAGATGTCCATCCTCCTCAACAATGAGTTCTTCCAACATTATTCCTTTTTTTAAGGCCTTGTTTCTGACTTTTTCTATATCAATACCTCTACCATCATCCTCTACCTCTATAATTACTTTTTGGCCTTGTCTTTTAGCTCTAATCCATAGATTACCTATAGGAGGTTTTCCTTTTATTTCTCTCTGGTTGCTAGGTTCTATTCCATGATCTATTGCATTTCTAACAAGATGGATAAGGGGTTCATTTATTGCTTCTACAATATCTCTATCTAACTCAATATCACCACCACTAATATGTAAGTTAACCTTTTTCCCAAGTCTTGAGGCAATCCGACGTACTTCTGCTGGATATACATCAAAGATTCTAGAAAGAGGTCTCATTCGAGCGGCTAAACACTCTACTAAAAGTCCTCCAACAGTAGGAGAAGCAAGTGATAAAGCATTCTCATATTTAGTTCTAAGGCTTGTTATTAAATCACAAAATTGGTGTAAATTATTATTTAGTCCTTCTAAGCTTAATAAAGAACTAGAGAATTCTTTAGTTAAATGAAGATAAGTTTGATCCCATTCAATTCTGATTTCTGATAACTTTGAACAAAGTTTTCTAAAAAAAGAAGCTGTTTGTTCAATTTGTTTAAATGCACATACTGTTTCTATAGCAAGATCTGTAATTCTTTTAAAATGTTCACTCCTTACCCTAAGAAGTTTATCTTTTTTTTCTTTCTTTAAGTGTTTAACTTTCTTACCTTCTTGTCTTTGTTGACTTTTTTTATGTTTTTCTCCCTCTACATCTTTAAATTTTTCTCTTATTTGCTGAATATAGTCTAGTATTTTGTCTATTATTTGATTTTTGTCTCCTACACCTTGTTTTAACTCTAAAAAGAAATCTTCAAGATGGTGGGCCATATCACTAATTTCTTTAAACCCCACCATACGTGCTTCACCTTTAAGAGTATGAGCCTCTCGCATTAACTCTTCAAAATCTTCTTTAGAGAGACTTTCATTCTCTAATACGGCTTTCTCTAATTTTAAAAGCCGTTCTTTTCCTACACTTAAAAATGATTCTACAAATTTTGAGGTATCAAAACCCATAATCTGAAAATTTCTCGTTGTTTTTAGTCAAAAAACAATTTTTCAGGGTCTAAAATCCCAATTACTTTCTCCTCGTTTTTGCTATCTATAATTTTGGCTTTCCCTTTAATGATGCTGGATAGATTAGAATCATCTAAAGACACCCGAGTTTCTACTAAATCACAGACCTCATCCACTACTATTCCTAAGGGATCTCCTAGATTTTTAAAAATTATTATCTCAAAAATAAGTTTATCTTTATCTATATCTATTCTTCCTCTCCCCAATCTAATTAATGGATCAATAACCACACAAATTTCTCCCCTTATGTTTATAACTCCTAGAACAAACTCTTTTGTGCCTGGTACAGGATAAATCTCTACATTTTTTGCTATCTCTCTTACCTCTTCTATCTCTATCCCATAGATTTGCCCTGCTAAAGAAAAGCATAAAACTAACTGTGCATTATTTTCCCCGGAATCTTCTAATATCTTTTCTTGCTCTTTTTCGTGCGCTTCTTCACATGCCTTTAGAATTTGTTGCCTTGTTTCCTCAAAGCCTGGATCTATTTTGCCCATATCCCCTTCTCTTTTAAAAAACAGATTACTTTATTTACATTTTTCTATCGGAACTATTTAGAAAATAAATAATATTAGGTGGGAATTTAAATAACTTTAGAGCTATCTACTTATAGAAAGAATGCTTAAATACTATTAAAATTGGCTTTATGAAAAAATTTATAAAAATAAAAGGAGCAAAAGAACATAATCTAAAATCTTTTGATTTAACCCTACCTCTTTATAAATTTATATGTATAACTGGGGTTTCAGGCGCAGGTAAAAGTTCTCTAGCCTTTGATATATTATACAGTGAAGGACAAAGAAGATATGTAGAGACATTCTCTGCTTATGTAAGGCAGTTTCTAGAAAGGTTGCCTAAAGCAAATGCTAAGGAGATATCTTGTATCCCCCCTGCAATCTCTATAGAACAAAAAAATCCTGTAAAAAGCTCTCGTTCAACCGTTGGTACATTAACAGAACTTACTCATTTTATGAAGATGTTGTTTTATAGAGCATCTACTGCTTGGTGTCCCAACTGTAATATAGAAATTCTTAAAAAAACTCCTATTGAGGCAGCTAATTATCTCATTTCTCGTTTTTCTGAAGAACCTACTATTATCACATGCCAGATAAAGACCAAAAGTGATCCTGAAATGCTAAAAAAGGGGCTCATAATTGCTGGATACTTTCGGGCATATATAAATGATAAAATATATGATATAACAGAGCTTAACAATATACCAAATGAGTTGGATATAGTACTTGATAGGTTAAAGATTGGCTCTAAAACATATCAAAGACTAATAGAGGCTATAGAACAAGGGTTTTCTATCTCAGGGGCAACTACATTCCATCTAATCAAAAACAAAGAAAAAATTACATTTAATAATCAAGAGATATGCCCTATATGTGGCTTTAGCCCTCCTAAAAAAAATCTAAATCTATTCTCATTTAATAGTCCTGTTGGAGCATGTCCAAGCTGTAGGGGCTTTGGTAGAATAATTGATATAGATTGGGATCTAGTTATACCAGATAAAAATAAGTCTATATCTCAAGGAGCAATTTCCATATTAGAGATGCCCTCTTTAAAGGATGTAAGAGAAGATCTCTTCTCCTATTTAACAAAGAATAAAGTTGATCTAGATTGCCCTTGGATAAAACTTCCTGAAACAATCAGGAACAATATTATATATGGAGATCAAGACTGGTACGGTATAAAGGGTTTTTTTAATTGGCTTGAATCAAAAAGTTATAAGACACATGTAAGAATATTTTTATCAAGATACAGGGCATATATAAAATGTCCACTTTGTAATGGGACACGTTTTTCAAAAGAAACGCTGTGTTTTAAATTGGCAGGGCTAAGCCTTCCTGAATTTTATACACTTGAGATAAAAGATGCCTTTAAGTTCATAAAACAACTCGAGTCTTCCTTGGTAGATAAAGCAAATCTAACAATAATTACTGAAATAGAAAATAGACTCTCATATCTTATAGATGTAGGGCTTGAATACCTTAGTCTTGATAGACAAAGTAGGACACTTTCTGGTGGAGAAGTTGCAAGAGTAATGCTTACTAGAGCCCTTGCATCTCAATTGGTTGAGACCTTGTATGTTATTGATGAACCAAGTAAAGGGCTTCATCCAATAGATACCAATAAGATAATAGGATTTCTTAAAAGTCTTAGCCAACAAGGAAATACTGTTGTAGTTGTAGAACATGATCCAGATATCATATTATCCTCTGACCATATAATTGATCTTGGACCTGGTGCAGGAGAGCTAGGCGGAAGACTCCTATATGAGGGAGAGCCATCCAAGTTTATATATGCAAATACCCCTACTTCTAATGCCTTAAGACAGACTAGAAAAGATATAGGTATAAACAACAATTTAAAAGATATATCCTCAAAAGACTTTTTAATAATAAAAGGAGCAAGGGAAAATAATCTTAAAGATATAGATGTAAGGTTTCCTATTGGCAAACAAAGTGTCATAACAGGTATATCTGGCTCTGGTAAATCTACCCTATTAGAGCTTATTTTGTATAGAGGTCTAAAACGTCTAAAAGGGCAACCTATAGATCCTCCAGGGGAATTTGACAATATAATAGGACATGAGTTTATAGATAATATTATACTTATTGATCAAAGTCCTATAGGTAAAAGTCCTAGAGCAAATCCTGCTACTTATCTAAAACTATATGGATATATAAGAAAATTATTTTCTAAAACTAAAAAGGCTAAAGAGCTAGGATTAACTGAGTCTTGTTTTTCATTTAATTCAAGTATTGGACAATGCCCTCATTGTAAAGGACTAGGATTTGAACATGTAGAGATGCAGTTTTTATCAGATATCTATATACCATGCCCTATATGTAAAGGGAAAAGGTTTAAACCAGAGATTCTTAATATAAAATATAAGGGATTAAATATTTATGAGTTTTTAAATCTAACATTTAATGAATTAAAAATATTATTAAAAGAAGATGAAAAGATACTGCCATACATAAATGCCGCTATAGAAGTAGGACTTGGATACCTAAGGCTAGGACAACCTCTAAATACATTATCATCTGGAGAAGCCCAAAGACTTAAGATAGCAAAACAACTCTCTATTAAAAAGAAACAAAATAATTTATTTCTATTAGATGAACCAAGCATAGGATTACACTTAAAAGATATAGAATACTTAATTAAAACCCTTAGGAAACTAATCAATTCTGGTAATACAGTTATCATTATAGAACATCATCAAGAAATAATATTATCTTCTGATTGGATTATTGATTTAGGCCCAAAAGGGGGTAAAAGAGGCGGAGAACTCATTTATTGTGGCAGTATAAATGAGTTTTTAAATTGTAAAACATCTTATACTGCTAAGGCATTAAAAAGATATCTTAAAAAAGATAATTATATAAAAGACTCTATCACACAAGCAATAGCTAAACAAGATATTACCTCCTTAAAAGATAATTTTGAAAATCTTAAGGATAATAAACATATAACTATTGTTGGTGCTAGACACCATAACCTTAAAAACATAGATATTAGGATACCTAGAGAACAGCTAACTATTATCACTGGGATATCAGGTTCTGGCAAATCAACTTTGGCTTTTGATATAGTATTTGCAGAAGGACAACGTCGTTATATTGAGTGCTTACCAGCTTATGTGCGTCAATTTATTAAACTCTATGAAAAGCCAGATATAGATGCCATATCTGGCATTCCCCCAACAGTAGCAATTGCCCAAAAAACAAGTATAGCCAGCAATAGGTCTACTGTAGGGACCTTAACAGAGGTTCTTCATTACTTAAGACTACTTTATGCAAAACTATCAACTCCTTACTGTCCCAAATGTGGAAAGATATTAAATATAAGTAACATAGAAGATATCTTAAAATATATAACTGAGGAATTTAAAAGTAAAACTATCTCTATATTTGCACCAAAGATAAGACGTAGAAAAGGCTCTTACAAACAACTATTTTTAACACTTAAAAAGGCTGGATATAAGAGAGTTCGTGTAGACAAAACAATATTTTCCTTAGATCAGCCTCCACAATTATCTCGCTATAAAGAACATAATATAGAGGTATTAATATCAACTATTGACTTAAATAATACTGATTTAAGACAACTAAAAAATGTCATAAATAAGGCATTAGAAGAAGGAGATGGTGAAGCTATCATAATTACAGATAAAAAAGAGAGATTAATAAGCCAAAAGATATATTGTAATAACTGTAATATATATCTACCTGAACCAGATCCACTTTTGTTTTCCTTTAATACAAAGGCAGGAGCATGTAGTAATTGTAATGGTATAGGCGTAGTAGATGATGAAATATGTCCTATATGTAAAGGGACTAGATTAAAGAAAGAGGCTTTATATTTTAAAATAAATGGCTTAAATCTAGCAGAACTCTGTAATTTAACTGCTAAAGAGGTACTTCTTTTTGTTGAAAACCTAAGATTTTCTGACGAAAGGAAAAAGATAGCAGAACCAATAATAAAAGAAGTCCATTCAAAACTTAAATTTTTATGTGAAGTGGGGCTTTCATAT
>JAMONC010000093.1 GCA_027066725.1 Desulfobacterales bacterium | reverse complement strand
ACCAGAAATTCTTTCAGTAGTTATACTAGAATTAATGGCAAATAAACCTAATAATCCTAACAAAACTAATATCATAAGTGCT
This sequence comes from Desulfobacterales bacterium, assembly GCA_027066725.1. Classification (GTDB taxonomy): domain Bacteria; phylum Desulfobacterota; class Dissulfuribacteria; order Dissulfuribacterales; family JAMONC01; genus JAMONC01. The sequence continues at coordinate 14,293 of JAMONC010000093.1, read as the reverse complement.
ACAATTAAAGCTGACCCAGATTCAGTTTTATATGTATATAGTAACATTTGATACTCCTTATTCATACTTAATATCTTTTATTGAAAAGCTATGTTTAGTATTAGGTAATGGCCATTTTACCTCTACTTCAATGATCTTGGTATTAGCTACTGGACCTGGTTTTGGTATAAAAGATATTAAGAATTTTATTCCTTTATTATCAGTAAAGGTTTCATTATATGAAGTAGACAAAAGTGTATTATTATAGTCTAATGATAGTAACATATCCATTTTTGATTGAGCTATACATGTTGCTTCTAATCTTTGATTAGTTGTACTTATAGATGCTAATGAATTCATTTGCATTTTACCAATAGCTAATAATCCTATACATAAAATTAAAATTGCTATTAATAAATCAATTAAACTAAATCCTTGAGTATTATATAACATCATTTTGCTCCTTAATTTAGACCCATATTTCTTAATTTTACAGTTATACTTAATAACCAATGTCTATAATGTTTATCAGTATTACTATTTTTAGGAGTGATAATATATTTTCCCACTACGTAAGAGTTATTATCTATAAAACTATTATCTGGATGTTCTGATCTAACTAATATCCATATTTTTACTGCTCTTATATTGTTATATGATATAGGTATACCTGTATTAGCTATATTAATTATATTATCATTATCAGTATCGTCGTTTTTATTAACTACACCATCATCATTCACATCTAAATTATACCAATAGTTATTATATGGTATAGCCCAATATATATTTTTATTTGTTCCAGTTGAGTTATAAGCTAGTTGATTATTGTTAGCATTTTTTATAAAGGCATATGCAAATCCAATTGCTTCTATATTATCAGCTAATGGTTGTAAGTTAGTACCTATTTTTCTAATCAACATTGTAGCTCCATTATCAGCTATACCATTATTATCTAAGTCATCATTTGGTTTTAATTGATAAGTTATAATTTCATTTGATTCAATAGTACCATCTTGATTTTTGTCATAAGCAAAACTAATTTCATATTCATTAGCTGTATTAATAGCAGATATAGTAGAAAATGCTGTACCTTTTGGATTATATCCTGCCATTCTAATTTCTTTTGCCATAGAACCTATAGCAATTCTTATGTTATTTTGCATGCTTATATATTGTGTTTGAAGATTATATGATTTCAATTGTGCTTTAAATATTATATATAACGATCCTAATAATATAATACCTGCTACCATACCAATTAATAATTCTACTAATGTGAATCCTGTCTCTCTTTTATTAGTTACCTTCATTTCCAATCTATCCCATTATTACTATAATATAGTTTAACTCTTCCTGTTAATATTAGAGTCATTCTGTAAAATTTAGATTTATTTTTTATATATAAACTACCCCACCTTTGTTTAAGTGGTGATCCATCAGGTTGATATCCCGTTTTATTATTATAAAATGTACATGTATAAAGTTTTATACTTTTGGGCATTTTTCTATATATTAGAAGTTTTTCATTACCATCTTGTATCCAATTATTGGATATACCTCCACCTTCTCCGTTATCAATAAATATTTTATATGATCCATTAGTATTTATAGTATTATTAGCATTACATATTGATATAACTACATTTGTATTTAGTGATATAGCTTTACTTCTAGCAAAATAAAAGTCACTAATTAACTGTTGGCTTATAGAATTAATATGATATACATCTATTAATTGACTCATTTTAATAAAGATAATCGTTCCCATTATCCCTAATAATATCATAATGCTTAAGATCTCTAATAAAGAAAACCCTGCATTATAGTGTAACTTCACAATAATATATCCTATTCTAAGTCACAAAAATTAATAATGATCCATCCTTCCTAAACCTTCTAATCGGCTCAGAGCTTTCAATCTTCAAGTCTGCTAAAAACATACCAAGGAAGGAGAAGATGACATAAATCAATAAATAGACGTTATTATCGATAGATAAAAAAATAAATGGAAAAAGGAATTATAAGGAATTAATTACTTATTATGTATAGACATACCCAAAATAGGTATACTAATACCCAATAGAAGAAGGAATCCTGGAATCAATGCCTAATTTTTTCATTCTTTTTAAGAGAGTCTTATAACTTATCTTTAGTGCTCTAGCCGCTGCCGCCTTATTCCATCCTGCAGCAGCCAATGCTGCTAATATAATCTGCCTCTCTTTTTTCTCTGTTTCTCTTTTAGTTTGTACCCAAAAATCTCCCGACTCCTCTTGGGTATTCATTTCATCTAGATCTAATTCTTCTGTTTCTAATATCCCTTTAATAAAATCAAATGTTATCGATGTATCAGAAATAACGGCAGCTCGTTCTAGTATGTTAAAAAGTTCTCTTACATTGCCAGGATAACTTAAACTTAATAATAGAGATTTAGCCTTTTCCTCAATAAATAGAGTCTTATTAAGCATTTTACTTAACTCTTCTATTTTTTTATCTATAAGAGCTATTATATCTTCTTTACGTTCCCTTAAAGGTGGAATCTTTATAGGGAATGTAGCAAGTCTAAAATATAAATCCTCTCTAAAGTTACCCCTTTTTATTTCCTGTTTTAAATCTCTATTTGTTGCAGCAATAATCCTAACATCAGCCCTCTCTTCTTTAGTACTCCCTAATACCTGATAAGTTTTTTGATCTAAAAATCTCAATAACTTAGGCTGTACATTTATAGGAAGTTCCCCAATCTCATCTAAAAAAAGAGTTCCCCCTTGAGCTGCAGCAACAAGTCCTTTTCTACTTTCTATTGCCCCTGTAAATGCACCTTTTATATGTCCAAAAAGTAAAGATTCAGTAAGATCTTTAGGTATAGAAGCACAGTTTAAAGTAATAAAAGGTGATCTATTGCTATTTTTATGTATATATCTAGCCAATATCTCTTTCCCAACACCTGTTTCACCACTAATAAGTACAGGGAAAGGAGTCGTTGCAACTTTTTTGGCTAGTTTTAATATCCTTCTCATAGATGGAGATGCAGCTACTATATCAACTGCCTTATTTGAGAGGTGCTTTTTTAAATTTGATATGAGTTGCTCAAGATCTACAGGTTTTTCAAGAAAATCTATAGCTCCTAAGCGAATTGCCTCAACTGCTTTTGAAATTGTACCATATGCAGTAATAACAAAAATCACTGCAACAGGATTTATCCGTATTGCTTCTGGTATGATAGCCAGACCATCTCCATCTGGTAACTGTAAGTCTAAAATAATAGCTTCTGCCCAAGACAAAAAATTTCTAGCATCTTTTAGTGTTGAAACTACTTTAACTTTAAAATCAACTTCTAATGCCTCTTTATATAAAGAAGATAAATTTATATTATCTTCGACAATTAAAATATTAGCTTTCATTTTTTAAACCCTGATGAACGAAGTATATATTATAATGTCTATTTAATCTTTCGGTTACATCTTGTATTTTCTTATTTATTGAGCTATTTGCTTATGACATTATGAAGACACAAATAAAATTATCTGTCGAAAAAGAAAAAAGCCCTTTAGAAGAAATTAATCTTGCTGCTGCAGATCTAGGTAGCCAAACCTTTAGACTTGTCATATTTAACATAAGCGACTCCAATATAAAAATAATAAAGACGCTGAGAAGAAATGTCAGACTTGGGAAAGGGGTATTTTATACAAGGGAAATATCTCAAGAAGCTTTTAACAAAGGAATATTAACCTTAAAAGAGTTTTCAGATATAATAAAAGAGCAAAAAGTAAAAAGAATAAAAGCTATTGCTACACAAACTCTTAGAATCGCCAATAATGCAAAAGATTTTTTAATAAAAAGTAAAGAACTAGGGATTGATATCGAAATTATATCAGGAGAAGAAGAAGCACTTACATCTTTAGAGGCTGTCTCAATGAGTATAGATACTCAAGATAAACCCTTTCTAGTGGTCGACGTAGGTGGAGGTAGTACTGAATTAACTATTGCCCAAAAGAAACATGATAATAAAACAGAAATTATATCATGCCGAAGCCTTGAACTAGGTGCAGTAACTTTAACAGAAAACTTTATTTTAAACGATCCTCCTAAAAAAGAACAAATCAATGAATTAGAGAAATTTATAGATAGACTAATAAAACCAAATATTCTAAAATTTGCTAATAAAATTAAATACTTGATAGGAACGGGGGGCACAGCAACAACTCTCGCTGCAATTTTTCATAAGATGAATAAATATGACCCTAAAATTGTCAGGGGGACCTCTTTGACATATAAATGGTTACAAGATATTATTAAAGATTTTATAAAAAAGGATAACAAACAACGGCAGAAAATAGCAGGACTTGAACCTAAAAGAGCAGATATTATATTAGCAGGTTCTATAATTATAAATAAAATTCAAAAAATTATGAATAATAAACCAATAATAGTAAGCGATGCCGGTGTTTTATTAGGCATTATTCTAAAAATGATAAAAGAGGAGATTGGCTATGTTAAACCAGCCCATACCAGAGGCTTATACGTTTGATGATCTATTACTTGTACCTGCATTTTCTAGTGTGCTTCCCACAGAAGTAGATGTATCTACATATATTACTCCAGGAATTAAGCTCAATATACCTATTGTAAGTGCCGCAATGGATACCGTTACTGAAGCAGATACTGCTATTAGTCTAGCAAGAGAGGGTGGAATAGGTATAATTCATAAAAATATGCCCATTTCTAAGCAGGTAAAAGAAGTAGAAAAAGTAAAAAAATCAGAAAGTGGTATGATCCAAGATCCTGTCACTGTTACCCCTGATCAAAAGCTATGTGAAGTGCAAGAAATTATGAAAGAATATAGAATTTCTGGGGTTCCTGTAGTTGAGGGGAAAAAACTAGTTGGTATTGTAACTAATAGAGATCTTAGATTTGAAACAAACTTTGAACGCAAAGTTAAAGAAGTAATGACAACCAAAAATCTAATTACTGCTCCAAAAGGAATCTCTTTAGAAGATTCGAAAGCAATATTACATGAACATAGAATTGAAAAATTACTAATTGTAGATGCAGAAGGAAATTTAGAAGGACTAATCACTATAAAAGATATAGAAAAAATTAAAAAATACCCTAATGCATGTAAAGATGAACATGGCAGACTTAGAGTTGGTGCTGCAGTAGGAGTTGGTGATAATCGACTAGAACATGTAGAGGCACTACTTAAAGCGGGAACAGATGTTATAGTAGTAGATACAGCTCATGGACATTCTAAAAAGGTTATAGAGGCAGTCGAAGATATAAAAAAGAATTTCCCTAATGCTCAGGTTATTGCAGGGAACGTTGCCACTAAAGAGGGGGCCAAAGCCCTTATTAAAGCAGGAGCTGATGGTATAAAGGTTGGAGTTGGTCCTGGCTCTATTTGCACTACAAGGGTTGTAGCAGGAGTTGGAGTCCCTCAACTAACAGCTGTTAATGATTGTGCTGTCGTAGCTAATAAATATGATAAAACAATTATTGCAGATGGTGGTATTAAATTCTCCGGGGATGTTACAAAAGCAATTGGTGCTGGTGCTCATTGTGTTATGATTGGTAGTCTACTTGCTGGAACTGATGAAAGTCCAGGAGAACTTGAGCTTTATCAAGGAAGAAGTTATAAAGTCTATAGAGGAATGGGCTCATTAGGAGCCATGAAAGAGGGTAGTAAAGATAGATATTTTCAAGATTCTGTAGATACCTCATCAAAACTTGTGCCAGAAGGAATTGAGGGGAGAGTACCTTACAGGGGACCTCTTGCTGCTACTATCTTTCAGTTAGTGGGTGGACTGCGTTCAGGTATGGGGTATCTTGGCTGTAAAACCATAGAAGAACTTAGGAAAAACGCAAAATTTGTTAGAATTTCCCCTGCAGGATTACGGGAAAGTCATGTCCATGATGTTATAATTACAAAAGAAGCACCAAATTATTGGGTTGGTCGTTAATTTAGGTTCCCCACATTTCAACTTAAAAAGGCTGCCTCTGGTCTATTTTTTGCTTGTATCTTTCTAAATAGAGAAAAGGGGGGCAGCTTATGATTCCTTTTTTAATGGATAATGAAGTAGAATTAAAAAGGAAAAACCAGGTGGGTCGTCCAAAAGTTTTACTAGTAGATGATGATATTAATTTATTAAATGTAATGCGTATTCGTCTAAATCTTTTGGGTTTTGATGTAACCGCCTGTAATAATCCAGAAGAAGCTATAGAAGTGTTTGATAATGAAGAATTTGTATTAGCAATTACAGATCAAAGAATGGAAGGAGTAAGTGGCATAGAGTTAATGAGCAAATTACACCAGAAAGATCCTTTCTTACCTGTTATTATAATGACCGCTTATGCATCTGTAGAAGATGCCGTAGAATCTGTACATAAAGGGGCATATACATATTTACAGAAACCTGTAGCACCAGAAGAGCTTGAAGCCTGCATAAATAAAGCCTTAGAAAAAAGAAAACTTGAAACTAAATTAGATAGAGAAAGAAGAATATGGGTCAATGTTATAGGAAGTATAGGAGCTGGAATTATTTTGATTAATGCAGATAAAACTATTGCTTGGTTTAATAGCAAGATAAAGGAACTACTAAATATAGATAAAGTAAATAACTTACAAGGTCGCCTATGCTTTGAGGTCTTTTCTTCTAAAGGGCTTCCTTGCATGGATTGTCCTACACAGCAGGCATTTAAAACAAAAAATATTTATAGCATGGAATATTATGACAAAGAGAGAAATAGATGGCTATTAGTAACTTCTACCCCTGTCATAGATAGTAAAGGAGAAATGGTTCAAGCTGTTGAATTAGTAATAGATATTACCACACATAAACAAGGAATTATGGCGCTTTTAAATCAGGAACGCCTTAAGGGTGCTTTAGAAATGGCTGGGGCAGCAGCTCACGAATTAAATCAACCTATGCAAGCTATATTAGGGTGGGGAGAACTCCTTAGAAAAAAAATTGGGCCTAATAATCCCCACTCTCAAATTTTAGATCTAATATGCACACAAATAGAAAGATTAGGAGAAATAACTTCTAAGATTAGTGATGTTACTCGATATGTAAAAATGGACTATCCGGGAACAGATGGAATATTAGACCTTAAAAAGGCACTTAAAAAATAAGTCTAACCTTAGATTAATCTATATCCCCTTTACTTTTTTAAAACTAAGCTCGAAAAGTCATTTTTTGTCAATATAGCTATAAATTGTCAATACATACCATTTTTTGTCACTAATATATATCAATAACTTTCTACTTATATATAAAATCCCATAATAATCCCTATATGATACAATATTTTAATGTATACCTCCTTTGGCATCTCTAATGCATAAAGTAATAAACAAATAATGACGAAAGTTGTTTAAGAAAAAATATAAAAATCCGATTAGAGATTGCAAAGGAGGTGAGAGAAAGAAATTTTTGTAACTAACTCGAGAACAAAATAATATAAAAAAGCAAATAATAAACCTTTAAAAAAGGAGGGAACTATGAAAGTAAAAAGGGGTAAAAAAGATTCTGGTTTTACATTAATCGAATTACTAATTGTTATCGCTATTATTGGTATCTTAGCTGCTATTGCCATACCACAGTTTGCTAAGTATCGTACAAGAGCATATAATTCCGCTGCTTTATCAGATTTAAGGAATCTACAACAAACTGAAGCTGCTTTCTATGCTGATTGGCAAACTTATGGTAGTACCTATAGTGGATCTACACAAAATGCTACTTTAACTGGTCCTATCAGTAATGGTAGACTATCTGATGGTAGTAACAACAGTACAATTGGTGTAAGCAAAAACGTATCTATTTGTGCAGCAGGTAGCTCTACAAATTATGCTGCAGAAGCAAAGCATAAAAATGGTGACAAAGTATATGCAGGCGATAGTCAAGACTCTGGTGTATTCTATAAAAGTGGTGATCCTGGAAAGGCTTTAGGTGCTAGTGCTTCAGCATTAGGTATAAGCTCTTCAACTCAATTTAGTAGTAATAGTACTTGGCAATCCTTATAAAACATAAATTTAACTTAATAAAAAAGGCCGGAAAGTTTCCGGCCTTTTTATTTATCTTTATTTATTAAAATCATCTCTTACTTTTTTTAGAAAAACATATACTAGCTGCCTGAGAGAGGTTATTTATTAAATGAAATTTTAGTGTATTTCTTACTGATTCTGGTATCTCACTTAAATCTGCTTCGTTTCTCTTAGGTAAAATTATTTCTTTTATACCTGCCCTATGAGCTGCAAGGACCTTTTCCTTAATACCTCCAACAGGTAATACAAGTCCTCTTAAAGTAATCTCTCCTGTCATGGCAACATCTGGCCTAACAGGTTTATCACGTAGAAGAGAAAGTAAAGCAATAAATATAGCAACTCCAGCACTTGGACCATCTTTAGGTATTGCACCAGAAGGAACATGAATATGTATATCTAGTTTAGAAAATATATCTTCATCTACCTTATAACGCTTTGCATTTGCATGTAGATAACTAAGTGCAGCTTGGGCAGATTCTTTCATTACATCGCCAAGTTTTCCTGTAAGAATTAGTTTGCCCTGCCCTTTCATACTAGTAGCTTCAATGAAAAGTATTTCTCCACCTGTAGGGGTCCATGCCATACCTGTTGCAACACCTGGAATAGATGTCCTTTCAGCAACTTCATGTTCATACCTTTTAGGACCTAAGTACTGAGGTAGATCCTTCACTTTTACTGTAACTTTCTTAGACTTTCCTGTTGCAATATCAAGGGCAACAGCACGACAAACTGCAGCAATCTTTCTTTCAAGTTCTCTTACTCCTGCCTCTCTTGTATAACCAGATATAATATGTTCTAAAGCCTTTGGAGAAAAACTTAGGTGTTTCTTGCTAAGTCCATGTGCTTCAAGTTGTCTAGGAATAAGATACCTTTTTGCAATCTCAAGTTTTTCTTCAAGGGTATATCCAGAAAGCTCTAAAACCTCCATTCTATCTAAAAGAGGCCGAGGTATAGAATCCAACACATTTGCTGTTGCAATAAAAATTACATGTGAGAGATCAAACTCCACTCCAAGATAGTGATCCACAAATGTAGAATTTTGTTCAGGATCAAGTACCTCTAATAAAGCAGAGGCAGGATCTCCTCTAAAATCAGTGCCAAGTTTATCAATCTCATCTAACATAAATATAGGATTTTTTACACCTGCTTTCTTTAAGCCCTGAATAATCCTACCGGGCATTGCACCTACATAGGTCCTTCTGTGTCCTCTAATTTCTGCTTCATCTCGTACACCACCTAGTGATATTCTAACAAATTTTCTTCCCATAGCACGAGCAATGGAACGACCAAGGCTTGTCTTTCCTGTCCCTGGAGGACCTGCAAAACAAAGTATAGGACCTTTAGCATCGGGTTTTAGTTTTCTAACTGCTAGGTATTCAAGAATACGTTTTTTTATCTTTTCAAGATCATAATGATCTTCATCTAGTATCTTTTCTGCCTCTTTTATATCAAGGCGCTCTTCATCCATCTCATTCCAGGGAAGATCAAGTATCCAATCTATATATGTTCTAGAAACTGTATATTCAGAAGAAGCAGGGTGCATCCTTGAAAGTCGCTCTATTTCTCTTAAAACCTCTTGTTTAGCAGATTCAGGAAGCCCTTTTTCATCTACTCTTTTTTTAAGCTCTTCAATTTCACTTGCTATATCTTCACCTTCACCTAACTCTTTCCTAATAGCCTTTAGTTGTTCTCTTAAATATATCTCTCTTTGAGAGCGATCCATCTGATGCCTAACTTCAGATTGGATTTTATGCCCAAGTTCTAATATCTCAAGTTGTTGAGTAAGTATCTTAAGAGCCTTTTGGAGTCTCTCTTTTACTCTTATTGCCTCAAGAACAGATTGTTTCTCTGCTACATTTATATTTAGATGGCTTATAACTATATCTGCAAGAACCCCTGGGTCCTCAACACTCATTATTACACCACCTAATTCATTGGGGATATGTGGTGCAAGCTCTAAAACTCTAGAAAACACCTGTCGAACATTAGTAGTAAGGGCTTGTGTCTCTAAATCTGTCTCTATAATGTCTTGAACAGGCTCAACCTTTGCCTTTAAATATGGCTTATGAGAGGTAATCTCTAATATTCTTACCCTTGTTACTCCTTGGATAATTAGTTTTGCCTGACTATCCCCATCTTTAGCCATGCGTAAGATAAGTGCTACAGTACCAATCTCATACAGGTCTGGCTCTTTTTTATCCTCCTCTTCTCCTTCTTTTTTAGGTTTTTGAGCAACCATTACAAAGGTTCTATCTGTAGCAAGGGTATCATCCACTAACTTCACAAATTTCTCATCTTCTATAATCCAAGGAACTACCATGTGAGGGAATAAGACAAGATTTTGAGTAGGGATAACTGGTAATTCCCTTACTGTATTCTGTTTACTTCCACTATTGCTATTTAATCCCTGACTATTTGTTGTTATCAATACATCTTTTACATCTTGATTATTATTTTCGGGTTTTTCTTCAACCCAATCTATTTTCTCTTTTATCTTTTTTTCATCACTCATAGGCTATTACCTCTTTTTTTGAGGATTATTGTTTTTTATTTAACTGGTATTTTTATAGGCTCTTCGTCTTTTTTCTTAGCTATTTTTATTGTCAAAATGCCTTGTTCATATTGAGCTTCGACCAAATCCAAATTTAAAGATTTAGGAAGTTTTAATACCCGTTCAAAAGGTCCATATTCTAGCTCTAATTGATAAAAACGCTTAGGTTGTTCTTTAGGGGGGACTCTTTTGCCAGATAGGCAAAGATATTGTCCTTCCATGGTCACAAGTAAGGAGTCTTTATCAATACCTGCTAGATCAGCAACTATAATAATATACTTTTGTGTCTCATATATATCTACCTTTGGACTCCACCCTTTACTAAGTACAACAGTTGGTAAAGAATTACTAAAAAAGTCATCAACCAACCTTTGTAATACCCTTGCATTTAATCCTCTTCCTACTTTAATTTTTATTATTGGCATAATATATACTCCATGCCTTTTTATCTCTATTGTTGTTTAGGAAGGTAGGTGTTTTTTATTTAATTTTCAAGACCTTAGTAAATAATCTATAAATTTCTGGTGTTTTTGCCTATGTTTATTAAAATTATATTATTAAAAAATTTGATTATTTAAAAAGAGAGGAGGTCATGTTTGTATACAAAGAGGATGAGCTACAAACCAAAGAACCCTTTAATCTAAAAAAGTGGTGTTGGCAAGAATCTAAACCAGGCGATCCTTATTGGGAAATAATTTTAAGAGCTATTGTAAGAATATTCTTTATAGTTGCAAGAGAATTCTCAAGAAACCTTATAACAATAAGGGCAGGAGCACTTACTTTTACTATTATATTTTCTATGGTACCAGCGCTTGCTTTAGGTAGTGCAGTTTTAAAAGGACTAGGTGCAAGTGGGGAGCTAAAAACTATTGCATACAAAATGATAGATGAATTTGCCCCTACATATCAAAAGGCCTTATCTAAGAAAAACATAAAAGGAGAAAACAAAGAACAAGTTACTATAAAGTTAAAAAAAATAGTAGACAAAATCTTTGAATATGTAAACCAGACTAATTTTACTGCTCTTGGAGCAATAGGAGTAATTACTTTAATAGGAGTAATATTTTCTACTATTGCCAATATTGAAGATGCTATGAATGCAATATGGCATGCTCATAAAGGAAGAAGTATTGGTAGAAGACTTATGAACTATTTTGCTATTCTAATTATTTTACCTCTTGCTGCTAATATTGGCTTTGCTGCTATTGCTGCGGTTGAAAGCCCAGCTATTTGGCAAAAACTACAGTACTTTTTACCCATGGCAAAGGTCGTTAAACTTGGACTAAGAATTCTTCCAGTCCTAGTAGTTGTGATTGGCTTTATACTCTTATATAAATTTTTGCCTAATACAAAAGTTGCTTTTTTACCAGCATGTATAGGTGGAACAATTGGAGGAATTGCTTGGTTAATAGTAATGGCAATATATATAAAATTACAAATCGGTGTCGCAAGGTATAATGCAATATATGGCTCTTTTGCGACAGTTCCATTAGTACTCTTATGGATATATACAGGTTGGCTTATATTTTTAACAGGAGCAGAACTCTCCTTTGCAATTCAGACATGGCATCGTCATTTACCGTCTCAAATTATTATGAAACCTTCTCACATATTCTCGTTATGCTTAGATGTAATGGGATATATATATCTTGATTTTGAAAAAGGAAAGACTAGCAAAATATCTGTACTTTCAAAACGTATGGGATGCCCTGATGCCATAATAAAAAAAGCTGTTGATGAACTTCTTGCCGCAAAATATCTAAGACGTATCTATAATAGATATCAGGTTGAGGTTGTACCAAAAGCACCAGCTAAAAATATTAAAGTTGAGGAAATGCTTGGAGCTTTTTTAGGAGAATACTGCCCTGAAACTCCCGGAGGTAATATATCAAAACTTGCCATAGAATCTGCTAAAAAAGGAGTAAGTAATCTAACCTTAGAGCATGTGGTTGAATCGTTTAAAGAAAAAAATTTTCATTCTCTTTGTGAACAAATAAACTTTGGGAATAAAGAGAAAGACAGTGGCTCTAATAAGGAGGCTTAGATGAATACAACTGAAATCAAAGAGATAAAAACTACCCCGTTTAAAGACCAACGTCCTGGTACCTCTGGACTTAGAAAAAAGGTGGAGGTCTTTAAGAAACCCCATTATCTTGAAAATTTTGTTCAATCTATATTTGATACCTTGCCTAAAATAAAGGGATCTCAATTAGTACTTGGTGGAGACGGCCGATATTATAATGATGTTGCTATACAGACAATTTTAAAAATGGCTTGTGCAAACGGAGTGGCTAAGGTAAAGGTAGGACAAAACGGCTTCTTATCCACTCCAGCGACATCTTGTATCATTAGAAAATATGGACTTTATGGTGGAATAATATTATCTGCAAGCCATAACCCTGGTGGACCTGATGGTGACTTTGGCATAAAGTACAATATTGAAAACGGTGGACCTGCCCCTGAAAAAATTACAGAAGCAATATATAAAAGAAGTTGTGAAATAGATCGCTATTATATAGTAGATGCTCCAGATATTGATCTATCTAAATTAGGTACTACCAAGCTAGGAAATATGGAAATAGAGATCATAGATCCTGTTAAAGATTATGCAGAGCTTATGCAAGAGATCTTTGACTTTAATAAGATTTCTGATCTTTTTAGATCAGGTTTTACCATGTGTTATGATGCCTTACATGCTATCACAGGACCTTATGCAAGAAGGATATTTGTGGATATGATCGGTGCCCCAACTTATAGTGTAGTAAATTACAATCCTCTTCCAGACTTTGACGGTGGGCACCCTGATCCCAATCTAACATATGCAAAGTCCTTAGTTGATCTTATGATGTCTGATAATGCTCCAGATTTTGGTGCTGCTTCAGACGGAGATGGCGATAGAAATATGATACTTGGAAGAAAGGTCTTTGTAACACCAAGTGATTCCCTTGCTATCTTAACAGCTAATGCATCTTTAATCCCACGCTATAAAAATGGACTAAAAGGTGTAGCTCGTTCTATGCCTACAAGCAGGGCTGTTGATCTTGTTGCAAAAGATCTGGGTATAAATTGTTTTGAAACCCCAACTGGTTGGAAATTTTTTGGCTCTCTTCTTGATGCAGAACTTGTCACAATATGTGGTGAAGAAAGTTTTGGCACAGGTTCAGATCATGTAAGAGAAAAAGATGGACTTTGGGCTGTTTTGTTTTGGTTAAATCTCTTGGCTGAAAAAAGATCTTCTGTAAAAGAAATTGTAAAAGAGCATTGGATCAAATTTGGAAGAAACTACTATAGCAGACATGATTATGAAGAACTTGATCAAGATAAGGCTAATCTATTAATAGAATCTTTAAAAGAAAAACTTTCCAATCTTATAGGAAAAGAATTTTCAGGATTAAGGGTAAAACATGCTGATGAATTTAGTTATGAAGACCCTGTAGATCATTTTGTTACAACAGGACAAGGAATCAGGATATTTTTTGAAGATGACTCTAGAATTGTATTTAGACTCTCAGGCACAGGTACTAAGGGAGCTACATTAAGAGTATATTTAGAGCGCTATGAAAAAAAACTTGAAGCTCTAGAACTTGATACACAAATTGCCTTAGAAAAACAAATAAATGCAGCTAAAGAAATTGCTCAGATAAAAGAGATCACAGGTAGAGATAAACCAAGTGTTATCACCTAATAGTGTAGTAATATTTAAAATAACTTCTTGTCTTATT
>JAMONC010000092.1 GCA_027066725.1 Desulfobacterales bacterium | reverse complement strand
TATCTGTTAAAGATCAAGAAAAATATAAACCTGATAAAACCTATGAAATAAAAGCACCCAAGGCAGAAACAATGGGAAGCTTTTTTATGTCTCCTGATTTTAATTTTGAAAATAAAAAGAAAAGTAGTAAGTTTAAAAAAGATAAAAAGCACAAAAAAGATCCTGACTGGAAGAGAATCAGAAGGCAAAAAAGACGTAGATGATATCTTTTTTATCTCATACAAAAAATGACAACAATAATATTAAGCGCTTTCTTATAATCTTAACTGCTAGCTTACTTCTCTTTTCTAATACAGCCAATAGCTTTGCTATGATGTCCATAGAGCAAGAAAAGGCCCTTGGAAGACGTCTTTTAATGATGGTTAAACAACAAGTCCAGCTAGTTAATGATCCAGAATCTGTATTATATGTAAGCGAGCTTGGACATAAGATATTACATCAAGTTGGGAGTAGTTTTTTTACATATCACTTCTTTATCATAAACGATGATGGTCTTAATGCCTTTGCCATGCCAGGAGGCTATGTATTTGTTCATTCAGGATTGATAGAGGCGGTAGATGATGAAGATGAACTTCTTTGTGTGCTTGCCCATGAAATCTCCCATGTAGAATGTAGACATATTGCAAGACGTATTGAAAAAATGCAAAAAGTAAATCTTGCTACTCTTGCTCTTGCAATTGCAGGTCTTTTTTTGGGAAACCCTCAAGCAACTAGTGCAGTTTTTGCTACTTCTTCCGCATTAAATCTATCAATAGCCTTAAAATATAGCCGTCAAGACGAAGAAGACGCGGATAGACAAGCTTATCAATGGATTTGTAAAGCTGGATATGATCCAAGAGGATTAGCCAAAATATTAAAAAAAATGGTTCGATATAGATGGCTTGGAACAAGTTCTATACCAAGTTATTTATTAACTCATCCAGCAGTAGCTGACAGAATAACCTATATCGATCAACTTTACCAAGAGCATCCTTGTACTCAACGAGTAAAAGAAGATAACTTTGAATTACATAGAGTACAAATAAGACTTAAATGTCTTACCCAAGACCCTGTAGAAGTAGCACAAATGTTCCGTCAAACCCTAAAAAAGAATCCTACCAATATCTGGGCACGCTATGGATTAGCTTTATCTTTATCAGAACAACAAGACTTCAAAAATGCTATTAAAAACTTAAATATCTTAATAAAACAAACCTCTCATCTAATATTCTATAGAGACCTAGCAGAAATCTATATAAATGAAGGAAGATATAAAAGAGCTATATCTATATTAAATGGCTATTTAAAAAAATCCCCCAACGATATTATTGCCCAATATGATATTGGACTATCTTATCTTAGAACACAAAATAGCACAAAAGCATTACCATATTTAATGGGCTTATTGCACAATTGGCCCCTAACATCTCAACTTTACTTTAATATTGGACTTGCTCTAGCTCAATTACATCAAATGGGAGCAGCACATTACTATTTTTATAGACATTTTTTAGCAGTAGGACAATTTAAGGCAGCTATGTATCATAAAAAATTTGCTCTTAAACTCTTACCTAAAAACAGTATTTATTATCAAGCTCTTAAAAATTCTTATTCTCCACCAATAATAACTTCTAACAAGAAAGATTTTTTCGGTTAACTATTCCAATAAGGAGGCACAATGGATAAAGATATAAAAGAATATGACAATAAATATACATGGAAGGAAATTTTTATATTTTGGATTATTGCAGGTTTAATTTTATTTGTAGATCAAATTAGTAAACATTTTATTATAACCCATCTTGGATATAGAGAACAGATTGTAGTTATACCAGGTTTTTTTAATATAGTTCATGCTACAAATACAGGAGGAGCCTTTGGTATATTGGCAAATGCTGGTAAATGGAAACATCTATTTTTCCAAATTGTTAGTATTGCAGCTATAATAGGACTCTTCTACTTTTACATTAGTAGCAAAAACCGAACTAAATTATTCCTTATAGGAAGTGCATTAATTGCAGGTGGAGCTATGGGGAATCTAACGGATAGAATTAGATTTAGAGCTGTAACAGATTTTTTAGACTTTCATATAAAGACATATCACTGGCCAGCATTTAATGTAGCAGATAGTGCTATAACAATAGGGGCATTGCTTTTGATAATTCATTTTTTTAGGATTAATCCTTAAATAAAAATTAGCTTAGCTATTTTAGATTGCGAAAGAAGGAGAGAAAAATATGGCAGAAAAAAGCTTAAATAAAAAGGAATGGGCTAAGTTAGAAAAGCAGCTTTCTTTTAAGAAGGAACATGCATGGACTAAACTTTCTAAGGCTGAACGTAAAGAAGTATTTAGCTATACAGAGGATTATAAAAGGTTTTTAAATGCATCAAAAACAGAAAGAGAAACTGTCAAAACCTTAACAGAGATGGCACAGGAAAATGGCTTTGTGCCTTATGATAAAGCCAAAAAGAGTGATAAGAAATTAATGTGGATTTTTAGAAAAAAGGTGATTGTGCTAGCCGTATTAGGTAAAGAGAATGTCTCAAAAGGTGTAAGAATTATTGCCTCTCATATAGACTCACCTCGTATAGACCTTAAACAAAACCCTCTTTATGAAGACCTAGATATGGCTTATTTTAAAACACATTACTATGGTGGAATAAAAAAATATCATTGGTTATCTAGACCCCTTGCTCTACATGGTACTATTTTACGTTCTGATGGTACAAGCATAGATATAAAAATAGGAGAAGGCCATGGAGAACCTGTTTTTGTAATAAATGATCTTCTTCCTCATCTTGCCTATAATATCCAAGCACAAAAAAAGGTTAGTGAAGCATTTCCTGCAGAAAAACTAAATGTGCTAGTAGGGGGCTTGCCACTAGATGGTCCAAAAGAAATAAAAAATGCCGTTAAGCTTGGTATATTAAAACTACTCTATGATCAATATAATATTACAGAGGAAGATCTAATTAGTGCTGAGCTTGAGTTAGTTCCTGCAGGAAGTGCTCGTGATGTTGGTTTTGATAGCGCATTTGTAGGGGGCTATGGCCAAGACGATAGATGTAGTGCTTATGCAACTTTTAGGGCGCTAGTTTCATTAAAAGATGCCCCTTGTTGTTCTATTGGTCTTTTTTTAGATAAAGAAGAGATTGGAAGTGATGGAAATACTGGAGCA
>JAMONC010000091.1 GCA_027066725.1 Desulfobacterales bacterium | reverse complement strand
GTGTTTATAAAGATTTTTATTTATCTTTTTGCTTTGTGTATCTATAGGATCTACCTTAAGACATCTACAAGGACACCTAAAGGTACAAGCCCCAACAATTGCTACTACAAAGAGCAAGACAAGTAAAAAACATAGTTTCTTATTCACAGCTATCCTCCTTTTTAAAAGGCTTAAAATTTATAGATAAGTCTTGCCCAAAATACAGTCTTATCTGTTGTTGGATTTAAATAGCCACTAGAGTCATTGTCTTTTCGGTTGTAATAGGCAAATTTTAATAATGTGCTTAGATTCTTGGTAAGTTTTCTTGCAGCAAGAAGATCAATTTCATCACCGTAAGTACCATCAAACTGGTTTTTCTCATCTGTAGTATCAAAGTAATGATAAACTGCTAAAAATTTTGTACCTATTACTTTCACTCCCGCTTGTACATAATAGTCCTTAAGGCCAGCAGTTAGCTTTCCACCATTTGTAGCTAAAAACTCATCCGCCCAACCGTTAAATTTATGTGCAGTGCTAAATAAGGTATCAAAGGGTTTGTCATTACCATCTTGGCCAGATATGTAACTAAAGCCTGCACCTACATTAAAAACATTAATCTTTGTACCTAAAAAGGCATTGAACATATTTGCATTGTGATCTTTCCCATCTTGGAAATCACCCTGATAGGCATAATCAACAGCATATTTAAGGGCTATTTCCTTTAATATTGGTACATTACCAGCAGCTCTAATGCCATATGTTCCACAATCTCTAGCAGATGAACTTTCATCTTCAGTATCTAAAAGATATACAAATGCACTTATACTTTGTCCTTTAATGCCAGTATAAGTAGCATGGAAAAGATAGAAGGCATCTAGATCCATATGACCTAAAAATATTGTGTTTACTTGATTTATATAACTTGCAAAAAGGGTAAGATTTGGTACAGAATGATTTATAATTGTTAATGCATCAAAAGACTGTCCGTTTTGACGCCAATCAACATTTCCAATAAGCCTTTGATCATCAAGAGTAATCTCTTGACGACCAAGACGAATTAATGTCTGAGGGATAAATCTAAAATCTAGATAAGCTTGTTGAACACGGCTTCCGTGAGGATCACCGATAAAATCTTGTGCTGTATCTCCTTCTATTTTACCAGGATACCCCCTTTTAAAACTAAACTGCTCCATTAAATTAGTAACATTTTGAAGCTGAATGTAGGCTGTAGTTTTAAGAAATTCACCAGTTCTATAACCTACTCTGGTTCTAAGACTTATTTCATTGCCTGGATGTTTATTAGGATATGAAAGCTCATTTATATTTACGTATTCATAAGCAAGCCTTAACTCTAAGGTAGGCTTTCCATTTTTTAGTGCATTTGAAAAATCTTCTACTATTCCTGCAGATGCACTTTGTATATTCCATAAAAGTGTAACTAAAAACAAGACTATGAAAATTCCTAAACTTTTTATCTTAGAAAAACTAAACATAACATCCCTCCCCAAGCTTTTTGTGTAATTAAAGAATAAAGCCTGTAGGTGGGTACCCCCACCCACAGGCTTACCTATTAAAGAGGACCTGTTGACATTACAGGACTAAGCTCTTCAATCTTATTGTGTTTCATCCTGTAATTGTAGATAGCCTGCATATCCTTATACATCTGGAATAACTGGAAGAATCCATGCCAATGTGCATAGTCTGGACCATCCATTGCTGCACCGTGTCTTATACGGCGTCCACAGTGATGCCATAGGTAATAATAAAGCTCTTGGATAGGATCACTCCAGGTGTCCTTTTTAAGAAGCCCTTTTGCCTTAAGAGTAGTTAACATCTTTTTGGCATTTGTTTCATAGAAGTTATAAAGCTCAACTGTTTTATCAAGTTTTGCAAACTGTGTATCTACAAAGAACTTACTATGACAGTTTATACATACTTCTTTCATAAGCTGGCGACCTTTTACACCATCTCCGCGAAGACCACTTCTTATAACACTTTTTGGATGTACAAGGTCCCACTTTAGACGTTCACTAATATTGTGAGTAGGACTTAATTTACCAATTCCACTCATATGACAGGTTGCACAAGTTGGTGCTGAATAATCGCCTGGTTCCCAAGTATCTGGAGCACTATCCCACTTCCAGTGTTCACCTTCTGTTAAAAATCTTTGGCCATGAGAGCTTTCGTAATAGATTTCAATGTCTGGATGATCTGGTCCTAAATGGCACTTTCCGCAAGCCTCAGGCTTTCTTGCTTCAGATATCCTAAATGCATGACGATTATGGCATACGTCACAGTTTCCTACAGAACCATCAGGATATCTTGTACCAATTCCTCCGGGCCAACCATCTACAGGCCTTTTATCTGGACCAAGTTTTACAACGCAGCCATGGCACATTTGGCAACCAGTTTGCCTTGGGGCAAGGCTCATCTTGCTTCCTTCAGGGACACCTGCAAATTGGCCACCTTCAAGATAATAACAAAGCTTTATAAATTTCTCTTTCTCTACTATAGGAGCGCTAGCAAGTTTTGCATGTCCACTTTGCTCAAACTGTTTCACCTCTGTAGGATGGCAACGTCCACAAGTCTTTGGAGTAACAACTGGAGAGGTATATATATTTGTACCTCTCATGCCTTCACATTGACTTGCCATTGGAGAGCTCTTTGGAACCACATGGCAGTCATAGCAAGAAACCCCTGCATGAGCCATGCGGCTACTCTTCCAGTCTTCGACAATGCCTGGAGTCTTTTTGGCATGACACTCAATACACTTAATGGCTACTTTTGAATAGCCACGTTTAATTAATATCTTTTTAACCTTAGAAAGATCTGGATAATAGACCTCTTTATCTTTTGAAGCTAATGCACTATTTAATAAAAGGGTTGTTAAAAAACTTAAGCAAACTACAAACAAGAGCGGTCTTTTAGAAAGACACATAATCCCTCCTTAAGTGTTTTTAATCTTCACTTATTTTTTGACTCCATTATGGCAAGGACCAAATCACCATGTCCTGCCATGTGGTGGCAGTCTATGCAATTAAGTTTTGTCTCCCCTAACTCATAGGCTCTATGGGCAGTAAAGGCCTTTATAGGAATACCTGGTGCAATAAGTTTTTTATGACACTTCTTACACCCAGATTCATAGGCACCATGTACATGAGGGCCTCTATTTTTCCATTTAGAAATC
>JAMONC010000090.1 GCA_027066725.1 Desulfobacterales bacterium | reverse complement strand
ATAAATACCCATACTCTTTTTATAAAAAATCCCAAGGGAATATTAGAAATTAATGCTAAAAAAAGGGTAAAAAAATAGAAAAATAAAAGGAAATCAAGCCGCTTAATCCATGCTGTAATAATTAATAGTATAAAAAAGGTAATAACTTTAATTCTAGGATCAAGTTTTTGTAAAAAGCCCTGCCTTAACGAAAAATCATTAGCAAAGACTGAGTGTTCTATAGCTCTTGTAGTCTCTTCTAATGTTTTTGCTACAAAATCTGCCATAGTAAAAGCAAATAAAAGGGGCGAATTCGCCCCTTTTTATCCCCTTAATTTATTTCTCGTTTAATTTAGGCTTCTTTTTTTGCTAAAAATTTACCAAGTATCCATGTAAATATTGCTACCAGTATAATACCTACAATAGCTGCCCCTATATAGCCAATATAATCATTATGAAGCCCAGGTATGGTATAATCTGGAAGAGGAGCATTCCAAAGATCTGAAAAATGCTTAAGTCCTGGAGGAATAAATCCCAAGACTTTTTTAAACTCTTCTGCCCCCCACTCACCCCAGGCATCACCTGAAGCTAGGAGCCCAATGGGAGACAAAATCGCAAGTATTGCAATACCTATCCATAACATCTTTATCTCTTTTCTCATGCCACCGCCTCCTTAGGTTTAATAGTAGTAAGAAGATGCGGCATAGCCTTTTGTAAGAAAAGTACAACTCCACCTGTAACAAAAGCCTCTGCTAAACCTGCAACTGTTAAATGAGCGATCATCATACCTGGTATAGATTGAGAAAGTCCATAAGGACAATAAAGAGGAGTACCATTTGCAGTATGAAATAAAATAGGCTGAATACCAAATTCAACTGCTGCACAAAATGCTGCTGCATTTATTCCTACATATCCTCCAATAGCCGCGCCAATCCAGTGCCTAGGAGAATCTATAGGTGCATCTTTAGCAATAAGTTTATAGACCCCATAACCAACAAAAGGAAGCACTATTGCCATATTAAAGCAATTTGCACCAAAGGCTAAGATGCCACCATCGCCAAAAAAGATCGCTTGAATTAAAAGTGCTGCAGAAACCCCAATAGTTGCCGCCCACGGACCTAAAACAATTGCCATTAGAGTTCCACCTACAGCATGCGCGGTAGTTCCACCAGGTACTGGTGCATTAAACATCATAATAACAAAAGAAAAGGCAGCAAAAACACTTAAAAGGGGAACTGTTTTAGTAGTTAAAGTTTCCTTTACTTTTTTAGCAGCAATAATCCAAAAAGGAGTTGCTACTCCATACATTACTGCACATGTTTGCGGACTAAGGTATCCATCAGGTATATGCATAAGCTCCTCCTCAAATTTCTTTTGAGAAACGGATAACACTTTTTTGTAAAAAATGCAACACAAAATAAAATTAAAAAATTTAAAAAAATTTTTGTATCCCCCCTTGCATTTCAAAAAAGCGTGCTTATATTAGCACTCGCTTCCAGAGAGTGCTAATAAGGGTGGCCACCCATTTTTAAAGAGTAGCTTTTTGGATATTTAGTTAAAAAAAAATTTAGTTAAAAAAATAAAAAACAAAAAAGGAGAAAGAGGGAGCCATGAAGATAAAACCATTACATGACAGGGTTTTAGTTCAGAGGTTAGAAGAGGAAGAAAAAACCAAAGGTGGGATTATCATTCCTGATACTGCAAAAGAGAAACCCATTGAAGGAAAAGTTATTGCGGTTGGCAAAGGTAGAGTTCTTGAAAATGGTGAAGTAAAACCCTTAGATGTAAAAGAGGGTGACAGGGTCTTATTTGGTAAGTATGCTGGAACAGAAATTAAAATCGAAGGTGAAGAATATCTTATGATGCGCGAAGATGACATCTTGGGAATTATCGAAGAATAAATAACCAAAGAAAAAAATTTTTAAAACGGAGGGTATGAAATATGTCTGCAAAAGAAATTAAATATGATGTAAAGGCACGTGAGGCAATTTTAAAAGGAGTAAATGCTCTTGCTAATGCAGTAAAAGTTACTTTAGGTCCAAAGGGTAGGAATGTTATTATTGAAAAATCTTTTGGCTCTCCTGTAATTACTAAAGATGGTGTGACTGTTGCAAAAGAGATCGAATTAGAAGATAAATTTGAAAATATGGGTGCACAAATGGTCAAGGAGGTCGCCTCCAAGACCAGTGATGTTGCAGGTGATGGAACCACCACTGCCACCATTCTTGCACAGGCAATCTATACTGAAGGTTCCAAATTAGTAGCTGCTGGCATCAACCCAATGGCCCTTAAAAGAGGAATTGATAAAGCTGTTGAAGTAGTTGTTGAGGAGCTCAAAAAGCTTAGCAAACCAACTAAAGATCAAAAAGAGATTGCCCAGGTTGGTACTATTTCTGCTAATAACGATCCAACCATTGGTAATATTATTGCCGAGGCCATGGACAAGGTTGGTAAGGAAGGTGTTATTACAGTAGAAGAAGCCAAGTCCATGGAGACTTCTCTGGATGTTGTGGAGGGAATGCAGTTTGATAGAGGTTACATTTCTCCTTACTTTGTAACCGATCCAGAGAAGATGGAGTGTGTATTAGAAGATCCTTATATCCTCATCCATGAGAAAAAGATTAGCAATATGAAAGACCTTCTCCCTCTACTAGAGCAGATTGCTAAAATGGGTAAACCACTTCTCATCATTGCAGAAGATGTAGAGGGTGAAGCACTTGCTACCTTAGTAGTCAACAAACTTCGTGGAACCTTACAGTGCTGCGCAGTAAAGGCACCTGGCTTTGGTGAAAGAAGAAAGGCAATGCTTGAAGACATTGCCATCTTAACAGGTGGCCAGATGGTAGCAGAAGACCTTGGTATTAAATTAGAAAATATTACTGTAAATGATCTTGGCCGCGCTAAAAGAGTTGTAGTAGATAAAGATACTACTACTATTGTAGATGGTGCAGGCAGCAAAGAGAAGATTGAAGGAAGAGTAAAACAGATTAGAACTCAAATTGAAGAGACTACATCTGACTATGATAGAGAAAAACTTCAGGAGCGTTTAGCTAAGTTGATCGGTGGTGTAGCAGTAATAAATGTAGGTGCTGCTACTGAAACCGAGATGAAAGAGAAAAAGGCAAGAGTAGAAGATGCTCTTAATGCAACAAGAGCTGCAGTAGAAGAAGGTATTGTTGCAGGTGGTG
>JAMONC010000089.1 GCA_027066725.1 Desulfobacterales bacterium | reverse complement strand
ATTCATAGACAAAGTTTAATCTCTTCCCAAAAATTAGATAGTCCACCGCATATTTCACCAGCAGTCATAAGAGCAGAAAGAGATGCTCCTACGATTCCTGGCATAAGTGTACTTTGGCCACTTAGCCACAATCCTGGTATTTTGGTCCGTGCTGTTGGAGCAAATTGATATATATTATGTGATATACCGTAAGTTGCTCCCTCAGGACTTAATATCTCTTCCCAAAATGTAATTGGAGAAGCTGTTTCAAGTACTTCAACTTTATTTTGAGGTATATCCCATTTCTCCTCAATAGTTTTTAGTATATCTAAAGTAACCCTTTTTTTCCAATCATAGTATTGTTGAGATTTATATATACTTTTATTTTGACATAATTTCAAATTAACGTCTTTTATTCCTTCTACTTTAGAAAAAAGGAAAGGCCTTAAAAGACAAAAAGTATTTTTGTTTTTATGACCATCACGTAGTCCAAGAGCAGTTAGCATTAGAGAACTTTGTTCTAAGTTACTGTCTTGAAAAGAAAAAAGTTCAATATTTTCATTTAATAAAAAACAATTGCGCCATTTATAAGGAGAAATGTATTCTTGTTCAGCTATAGCAAAAACTATAAACATAGAAGGTGTATTCTCTAATTCTTTTAGTCGAGTTATATAAGCTGGTCTAAATATCTCTTGAGGTATAAGATTTAATAATAAGGAAGGATGTCCAGTATAAACTACATTTTTAGTGTATATAATTTCATCTTTTGATTCGACTGCATATATTTTATGGTTTTTTATATGGATCTTGTTTACACAATGGTCTGTTTTTATTTCTACATCAAGTTCCTTTAGCCGTTTAGTAAATGCATTTATAATACCTTGTCCACCATTTTTTATCCAAAAAGTCCCTGATAAAAATGTATTTGTTACCATTGAATGTGCTAAAAGAGAGGCTTTCTTAGGTGGGACTCCATAAAAAAATATAGGATATGATAATATAGTAGTTAAGGTTTTGTTGTCTATATTTAGTGTCTTTATTGTGTCTAATAAACTACTTGTGAGTGAACGATTATATAAATCAGAAGGATTAGAAAGGGGTAAATCAAAGTTAAAAAAGGGTATTTGATCACATATGTCTTTTATTAATCTTATATATTTTTTTATCCCTTGTTTATTTTGAGGAAATGACTTTATAAGTTCATTTTCAAATAATTCATATGAAAAACGAACCTTGAAATTTATATTCTTAGGTTCAATAAATAATTCGTCACATGCATTATCAGGAAAAGGTATAATTTCTAATAGGCTTGTAATATCGAGATAATTCCACAGCGCTCTTAATACACCTTTTTCACCTAATCCACCAGTATAATGAAAGCCTGTATCAAAGGGGAAACCTTTTCTATAAAAACGTCTGATAGACCCCCCAGGTTTCTTAGCGGCTTCAAGTAAAGTAACAGAATGTCCTTTTGTTGCAATTAGGGCTGATACCGTTAATCCACTTATTCCAGATCCAATTACTACAGTGTCTACCTTTTTCATAAGCCTATAGAGCTAACTTAGTTGTAGTTTATTTCTATTATATAAGAGGCATTTGTCCCCCCAAATCCCGATGCATTGCATAAGACAAATTTAGGTTTTGTCTTAATTAGTTCTTGTCTAACTAAATTTAGTTTTGCAGAGACTGGATCAGGTTCTTCAAGGTTAGGATTTGGGGCAATAAAACCATTTTGGCACATAATAATTGAATATACTGCCTGAGATGCTCCTGCCATCCAAAATTCATGTCCTGTAAGAGCTTTTGTAGCAGCAACAAGCGGACTATTACCAAATATTTCCCATATAGATTGTGCCTCTACTTGATCGCCTATAACAGTAGAAGTAGCATGCGCCATTATTAGGTCAATATCTTGTGCCATAATTCCAGAGGTTTTTAAGGCCTCTATCATAGAATTTTTTATCCCCTCTCCATTTGGAACAGCAATATGGTATCCATCACAGTATGTACCATATCCCAAAATCCAAGCTAAAGGAGTTACTCCTCGTGATTTTACACTAGTTTCTGACTCTAATACTAAAGCTGCAGCTCCTCCACTTGGCACTAAGCCATCTCTTTTTTTGTCAAAAGGTCTTGAGGCCTTATGAGGGTTGTCTTCTTGTAAAGAAAATGCTCCAAGAGCATCAAAACTACACATAGATTGCCAAGATATTTCCTGAGCTCCACCACATATTATTATATCCTGTGCCCCTGATTTTATAGCTTGCCAAGCTTGTCCTATAGCCATTGCTCCACTGGCACATGCAGAACTTACTGTCCAACAATATCCTTTTAGATTTAAAATAGCAGCCAAATTTAGTGTAATAGTACTATTAAGTAATCTAAATATATGCCCACTACCTATAGCTTTAGTTTCTTTGTACTTTAAAAGGGCCTCTACTTGTTCTACAGCAGTAACAGCAGAAGAATCATTTCCAAATATGATTCCTATTTTTTTATCATTTTTTAATAAGGCAGGTTCTATTTGGGCTTGATTTAAGGCCTGCTTTATTGCTGCTAATGCCCATACACCAAAATCAGGAAGACTTTTTCTTGTTTTTCTATCAGCAATACTTTTAGGATTAAATTCTTTTATAGTAGCAGTTAGTCCGCTTCTAAATCCTAATTCTTTTCTCTTTCGGTCTAAGATTATGCCAGATCTGGCATTCTTAAGAGAATCTTGTACAGAGGACACATCAAGTCCTAGACAGGATATTATCCCAATTCCTGTAATGGCAACTTTATTTTTTATATTCACTCCCAACCCTTACTAATTTAATATTTGCATAAATTTACTGGAAATATCTTTTTTATCAAGACCAAAGCAATAAGGTAATGTAATCTAAAACATTCAGAATTACTATTAGCCCTTGACAGTTTGTGAGAATCTTGGTATCAACTGCATCGCTAAGGTTGTTTATTTGATTTTTTGTATTAATATCTTTTTTAATAAGCTAAAGGCGCGTAGCTCAGGGGGAGAGCGCTACCTTGACGCGGTAGAAGTCGGCGGTTCGATCCCGCCCGCGCCTACCATAAAGACTTAACCCTCCTCGGAGGTCTTATAATTTAAGGCATCTTTTTGGCCCCCTTGTGAGGGCAAAAGATGCCTTTTTTGGCTTATGGTCGAAATAAAGGGCTGTTAAGGGGTGATCATGAAAGATAAAATCAAAGTAAGATTTTCTGATGACAGTGAAATAGAAGTCGAAAAGGGTACTTTAGTAGAAGATGTTCTTTTAAACACAATTAGTAAGAAGCAAAAAAAGTCTCTTGTATTAGCTAAAATAAATGGAGAGTTAAAAGATTTAACCACCCCATTAACTCAAAATTGTTTAGTAGAGCCCGTATTTAAAAATGATCCAGAGTCTTTAGAGGTATTAAGGCATTCTTGTGCTCATGTTCTTGCTCAAGCGGTAAAGGAGCTTTTCCCTTCTGCTAAACTTGGTATAGGCCCTGCTATAGAAAATGGTTTTTACTATGATTTTGATTATAAGCGTCCTTTTACTCCAGAAGACTTAGACAGTATATCTAAAAAAATGGAAGAAATTATCGCCAAAGCCATTCCTATAGAAAGAGAAGAGTTAAGTATTGAGGATGCACGAAAAAAATTAAAAGAAGCTAAAGAAGATTATAAATTAGAGCTGTTAGATCAACTTAAAGAACAAGGGGAAGAAAGGGTTTCTTTTTATAAGCAAGGAGATTTTTTTGATCTTTGTAAGGGGCCTCACTTAAAGGATACTGGTAAGATAGCCTGTTTTAAACTATTAAATGTTGCAGGAGCATATTGGCTTGGTGATGAGACAAGGCCAATGCTTCAGCGTATATATGGAACAGCATTTTTTAGTAAAAAAGAGCTTAGTGTTTATTTAAATAGGTTAGAAGAGGCTAAAAGAAGAGATCATAGGAGGCTTGGTAAAGATTTAGAGCTTTTCTCTATATCAGAAGAGATTGGGCCAGGTCTTATCTTGTGGCATCCCAAGGGGGCGCTTGTTAGAAAAATTATAGAAGATTTCTGGCGTGATGAACATTTAAGACGTGGCTATAGCCTTCTTTTTACTCCTCATATTGCTAAAAGACAGCTTTGGGCTACAAGTGGACATTTAGATTTTTATGCGGAGAATATGTATGCTCCAATGGAAATAGATGAGGTAAGTTACCAGCTTAAGCCCATGAATTGCCCATTTCATATAGCAATATATAATAGTAGGCGTCGTTCTTATAGAGAACTTCCTCTAAGGTGGTGTGAAATCGGAACTGTCTATCGTTATGAAAGAACAGGAACACTTCATGGACTTATGCGAGTAAGGGGCTTTACCCAAGATGATGCCCATATCTTTTGCAGTCCTGATCAGCTTTCAAAAGAAATAGAAGAAGTTTTAGATATGACCCTTTATGTATTAAGGGTTTTTGGTTTTGACAGATATGATATATATCTTTCCACAAGGCCTGAAAAATATGTAGGAACAGAAGAAAACTGGCAGCGTGCCACTAAAGCCTTAGAAGATGCGCTTAAGATACAAGGGCTACACTATGAGATTGATCCTGGAGAAGGTGTATTTTATGGACCTAAAATAGATATTAAGATAAAGGATTGTCTTGATCGTTCATGGCAGTGTTCTACTATTCAGGTGGATTTTAATTTGCCTGAACGTTTTAACATGAAATATATGGGAGAAGATGGCTCTCTTCATACTCCAATAATGGTTCATAGGGCACTTCTTGGTTCCTTTGAAAGATTTTTTGGGGTATTAATAGAGCACTATGCTGGTGCATTTCCTGTTTGGTTAGCGCCTGTGCAGGCAATTGTACTTACTGTTACAGATAGACAAAATGAATGGGCAAGACAGATAGAAAAAAGACTTTTAGAATTGGGGGTAAGAGTCGAAACAGATTTAAGAAATGAAAAGCTTGGTAAAAAGATAAGAGAAGCACAGCTTCAAAAAATCCCATATATGCTTATAGTAGGTGACAAAGAGTTAGAGTCAAAGACTGTAAGTCCAAGAACTCAGAGAGGTGAAACCTTAGAACCAATGGATATTGATAGTTTTTATCAGTTATTAAAAGAAAAATGTGAAGAACCTTTTAAGATAGCAAGGAAAGACAACAAAAATTAAAAAATAGCTTAATATTGTAGGCTTATTTTGTTATATTATTACTTTATAAAATATGAAATATGAGGCCCAAGGTTGGTTAAGATTTTTAGGTAGCCATTAAACAAATGCTACAAATAGGGGAGGAGGTGCAGCATCGCAACCAAAGGTAAAAGGGTAAATGTAAACTGGCAAATTAAGGCCCGTGAAGTTAGACTTATCGATGAAGACGGGAAGCAGGTAGGGATTGTGCCCATAGAGGAAGCGAGAAGACTTGCAGAGGAGGCAGGACTTGATCTTGTCGAAGTGGCACCCAATGCAGATCCCCCTGTTTGCCGTATAATGGACTATGGAAAATACAAGTACGAGCAGAGTAAAAAGGCACAAGAGGCCAAGAAACGCCAGACTATTATCCAAGTAAAAGAAATTAAGATGCGTCCGAGAACAGATGTCCATGATCTTAATGTTAAAAAGAAAAAGATTAGAAAATTTTTAGAGGCAGGGAATAAAGTAAAGGTTACAGTTCGTTTTAGAGGGCGTGAAATAGTTCACTCCAATTTGGGCCTTGAGATGCTTAAAAAAATAGCTGAAGAGATGTCAGATATATCTCGTCCCGAACATATGCCCAATATGGAAGGTGGGACGATGTGTATGGTATTAGCTCCTGTAAAAAAAGATTGACCTAAGCTAGATAGCAGGTTACTAATTGCTTTTGTCTTTTTTAGTAAAAGAGGCAAGCTGATTTTTTTTGTTATGAAAGATTTTTGAAAGAAGGAGATAGTTATGCCAAAAATAAAGACAAAAAGGGGAGCAGCAAAACGTTTTAAAAAGACAGCTAAAGGGAAGTTGGTACACTTCCCTGCAGGTAAGAGTCACCTTCTTACTCACAAAACTAGAAAACGTAAGAGACGTCTAAGAAAGGCAAAAGTAGTTTCTAAAACAATGGTCCCCACATTAAATAGAATGATGCCTTATCTCTAACCTAGATAAAAAATATTTATAAAGAGGAGAGTATAAAATGCCACGTGTAAAAAGAGGTTTTAAAGCTCGTAGGCGTAGAAAAAAGATATTAAAGATGGCAAAAGGTTATTGGGGCGCTCGCCATCGTTGTTACAAGATGGCTAAAGAAAGTGTTGAGCGTGGTCTTGTATATGCATATAGGGATAGAAAAACAAAAAAGAGAAACTACCGTAGGCTTTGGATTACCAGGATTAATGCTGCATGTAGATTAAATGGGATTTCATACAGCAAATTTATGGGCGGACTTAAAAAGGCTGGTGTAGAGTTAGATAGAAAAGTATTAGCTGATTTGGCTGTTACAGAGCCTGAAGTTTTTTCAAGTCTTACTAAGATAGCTCAAAATGCATAAAGAAATAGAAGACATATTAAAGCGTGCTAAAAGGGAGATAGAAAAAGCCAAAGACTCTAAAACCCTGGATGCCTTAAGAGTGAAATTTTTGGGCAGAAAGGGTGAGATAACTTTGGCCTTTAAAAAACTATCTAGTTTGTCTGAGGAGGAGCGTCCCCAGATTGGGCGACTTTTAAATAAGGCTAAAAAAGAGATAGACTCCCTTTTAAAAGAAAAAGGAAAATCTTTTAGTCCTAGCGAGCGTTCTTTATATAAAGATGGTCTTGGGTGGCTTAAAGGTGTAGTAGATCCATCTCTTCCTGGTAGAAGAAAGATTATTGGTAAACTTCATCCAATTACAAAGGTCATGGGTGAAATATGTAGTGTATTTCAATCTATGGGATTTTCTATTGCTCAAGGTCCTGAGGTAGAGGAAGACTTTTATAATTTTGAAGCGCTTAATATCCCACCCAATCATCCTGCCAGAGATATGCAAGATACCTTTTATATTGATGACAAGATACTTCTTCGTACCCATACATCTCCTATTCAGATACGTACTATGAAGGCTCAAAAGCCACCAATCAGGATAATTGCTCCTGGCAAGGTTTATAGATGTGATTCTGATGTTACTCATACTCCAATGTTTCACCAAGTAGAAGGATTAATGGTAGATAAAAATGTTTCTTTTTCTCAGCTTAAAGGTACTCTTACTCAATTTGTACATAAGATATTTGATGCTCAAACTAAGGTGCGTTTTCGCCCAAGTTATTTTCCATTTACAGAACCAAGTGCAGAAGTTGATATTCAATGTGTAAATTGTAGGGGGAAAGGCTGTAGAGTATGTAGTTATACAGGTTGGCTTGAGGTCCTTGGGGCTGGTATGGTACATCCTGCTGTATTTAGAAATGTTGGTTATGATCCAGAAGAAGTTACAGGATTTGCATTTGGTTTAGGTGTAGAACGTATCGCAATGCTAAAATATAGCATTGATGACATTCGACTTTTCTACGATAACGATATCCGATTTTTAGATCAGTTTTAGATAAAGGATTTAGGTCATGTTGATCTTAACATCATGGCTCAGAGAATTTGTACGTTTTGATGTCCCTGTAGAACAGCTATCTCATGATCTGACAATGGCTGGTCTTGAGATAGAGGGCTGTGAGCCTGCATATAACGATCTTAACAAGGTAGTAGTTGGCAAGATATTGGAGTCAGAACCAATTAGTGAAGAATCAACTAAATTAAAACTTTGTAAGGTAGACATAGGTGATAAGATTTTACAAGTAGTATGTGGTGCTCCAAATGCTAAAGTTGGTATCTTTGCCCCTGTTGTATTAGATGGAGCAGAGCTTCTTGGTGGCAAGCGAATAGAAAAAACGAAGATACATGGTGTAGTCTCTGAAGCCATGCTTGCCAGTGAAAAAGAGCTTTGTCTGGGAGACGATAGTTGGGGCCTAATGGAGTTAGATCCTGAAAAAGATCCTAAACCTGGACAGTTATTAAAAGAATTTTTGGGTTTAGAGGACTGGATCCTTGAGGTGTCAATTACTCCTAATAGACCAGATTGTTTAAGTGTACTTGGAGTTGCTCGGGAGATAAGCGCAATATACAGGCTTCCTTTAAAAGATGATCTTTATATAGCATTAATGGGACTTGTAATGCCTAGAGGTAAAAAGGCTGAAGGGGCTGGTGCTTCAATAAGCGTTAAGGAAGCTCAAAATTTACAAGAAATACCCATTGATATAGAGATAGAAGATAAGGAACATTGTTTTAGATATTGTGGATTAGTGCTTAAAGATATAAAGGTCGCAGATTCTCCTTCTTTTATAAAGAGGAGACTTTATGCCTGTGGTATGAGACCTATAAATAATGTAGTTGATATTACTAATTATGTTCTTTTAGAAAGAGGCCAACCTCTACACGCATTTGATCTTGATAAGCTTTCTGGCCATAAAATTATTGTACGAGGTGCAAGAGAAGGGGAAACAATAGTTACTTTAGATGGAAAAGAAAGAAAATTAGATGCTGGAATGCTTGTTATTGCTGATGCAAAAAGGCCTGTTGCAATTGCAGGTGTTATGGGGGGATTAGATAGTGAGGTTACAAAAGATACAAAGAGGATTCTTTTAGAAAGTGCATGTTTCGAACCTATTCAAGTAAGAATTACTCGTAAAAAATTAAAATTGAATACAGAGGCTTCATATAGGTTTGAAAGAGCAGTTGATCCTGAGGGGGTCCTTCCTGGTATTCAAAGGGCTATGGGGCTTATGGTCCAACACTGTCTTGCAAGGCCTTGTGGCCCACCAATAGATATATATACAAATAAATTTAAGCCAACTCCTATTACTTTAGATACCAAAAAAGTTAATCGTGTCCTAGGTACAGAGCTTAGTAGACAAGAGATGGTTAAGTTTCTTCTCTCCATTAGAATGGGGATGGAAGAGGAAAGTATAAATCTTGATGGAGATGAGCCTATTATTTGCTATCCTCCTCCTTATCGCAGTGATTTGAAAGAAGACATTGACCTTATAGAAGAAATTGCAAGACTTTATGGTTATGACAATATAGAAACTACCTTGCCAGTTGCAGAATTAGTTCCTGCTACTATTTCCAAACATGAACGTTTAATTGAGAAAGTACAGCAAGTCTTAAATTCTTATGGATTAACTGAGATAATATCTTATAGTTTTTGTTCTCCAAAGGATATAAAGGCACTTGGTTTTAAAAAGGAAGATCCAAGATTAAAATGGGTGGCTTTAAAAAATCCATTAACAGAGGAGCATTCGGTATTAAGAACACAGCTTATTTCATGTTTATTAAATACCGCAGCTAAAAATATTTCTTACAAAAATCTTGATATAAAAATATTTGAAATCGGCAAGGTTTTTATAGATCAGGGTAAAGAGTGTCTACCTAATGAAGAATTAAGAGTGTGTGGGCTTATGACAGGAAAGAGATATCCTATATCCTGGGCTTGGCCTCAAGAAGAGATAGATTTATTTGATTTAAAGGCAGCAGTTGAAGAGTTATTAGACTCTATATGTGGGCAGGATTGCTGGAAGATAAAATTGAATACGATGACTGAACCATATTATTTATCTGGGACCTCTATAGAATTTTTTGATTTGAATGGGAATTTAATTGGTAGTCTTGGTCAGATTAATCCAACAGTGTTAAAACATTTTGATATTGAAAAGAGTTCTGTTTTCGTGTTTGATTTATCCATGTCTGTTCTTGAAAATTGGATTGATAGAAAAATAGTATTTAAGCCAATTCCGAGATTTCCAGCAGTTGAAAGAGATATTGCAGTTATAGTAGATGGTCATATCCCAGCTCTTGATTTAGTAGACTTTATAAAATCTAATGATATTGAGTTATTAGAAGAAATATGTATATTTGATGTCTATACGGGTAAACCTATACCTAAAGGGAAAAAGAGTATAGGACTTAGGTTTAGATATAGAGCTAAAGACCATACTCTTACTGAAGAGGAGATCAACTCAGTGCATCAGCCACTGGTTGATTCTATATTAAATCAATTTAAGGCGGAGCTTAGGGCATAAATGAGTACACTTACAAAAAGAGAGATCGCAGAACAGGTTAGTTCCAAACTAGGTTTTTCTATTAGAAATAGCCTTCAACTTGTAAATGATGTTTTTGAGTTTATGAAGGCAGCTTTAAGAGATGGTGAAGAGATTAAGATTGTCCGTTTTGGGACATGGAGGCCTGTAGATAGGAAGGAGAGAAAAGGAATTAGTCCAGCAGATGGTTCTCCCATTATAATTGCAGGCCGTAAAACCGTTGCATTTCATCCAAGCCGTACCCTTAAAAAGATTATAAATTCAGAAGAGTGAGAGTTTTTTGAAAAGTTTTTAAAAAGGGTAGGCTCCAGAAAAGGAATTTTTAGTTAAATGAGTGGGGCCAGCTCCAAGCAATCGAAATATTTTACTATTGGTAGGGTTAGCAAAGAAATTGGGCTGGAGCCCCACGTACTCAGATATTGGGAAAAAGAATTTGATGAGATACGCCCTAGACGTATCTCTGGGAGGAGACTTTATAGGGCAATTGATGTTGCTTATGTGAGGTTGATACGTCACTTGCTTTATAAAGAAGGCTTTACTATTTCTGGAGCCAAAAAAAAACTAAAAGAACTTAAAATACAAAGCATAGAGGACATAGAGAAATATCTTAGTTCTAAGGAGTTTATTGTTTCTTCTATTTCAGAAAAGGATAGAGAGATAAAACTTTTTAAAACAATAAAAGAGATAAGAAAAGAGCTTTTGGATTTGATCGAATTTCTTAACTAATTTTTAAGTTCTAAACTAGAGTAAAAATACTGATATGGATGATAAAACATTTCAAAAGTTAAAATCTCTAAGATCTAGAATAGATCAAATAGATATAGAATTAGTAAAGCTTCTTCAAGAAAGGCTTAAGCTTGCTGTTGAAATAGGAAGGACAAAGGCACAGGCTAAAAAGGAGCCCCTTGATCTTGTTAGAGAAAAAGAGGTAATAGAACATATACTTAAAAATAATCAGGATATATTCCCGCCAGCGGGTCTAAAGGTAATATTTAGTGAAATAATATCTGCCTGTAGAAATGCCCAAAGACCTGCTAATGTGGCTTACCTTGGACCAGAGACTACATTTACTCACATGGCAGCAGCAAGATTTTTTGGACATGCTCCTAATTTTTTACCTTTTAGTAGTATAACAGAGGTCTTTGAAGAGGTAGAAAGAAACAGAGTTGATTATGGAGTTGTCCCTGTTGAAAATTCTGTTGAAGGTACAGTAGCTCTTACTTTAGATGGTTTATATGATTTTAATGTAAAAGTATGTGGAGAGGTTTATCTTCCTATTTCTCATTATTTAATGAATCAAAGTGGTAGGATAGATAAGATTAAAAGAATACTTTCCCATCCTCACGCACTTGCTCAGTGTCGTATTTGGTTACAAAGAAACCTTCCAGCAGTACCTACTGAAGAGGTAGTAAGTACAGCTCAAGCTGCAAAATGGGCAGCCTTAGACTCAGACATAGCAGCGATTGCAAGTCCTCTTGCAGCAAGAACCTATAATCTTCAAATAGTAGCAAGACGTATAGAAGATTATGAAGGTAATACTACAAGGTTTTTGGTTTTAGGGCATAATTGTCCTAGATCAAGTGGTAATGATAAGACATCATTGTTGTTAAGTCTTGAAGATAAGCCTGGCTCTTTATTTAGACTTCTTGAGCCTCTTGCTAATAGAGGCATAAATCTTACAAAAATTCAGTCTCGTCCAGTTAAAAATGAACCTTGGAGGTACTTATTTTATGTAGATGTTGTAGGCCACATTGATGATCCAGTCGTTAATGAAGGTATCAAGGCGATAGAAAAAGGCTGTACATTTTTAAGATGGCTTGGGTCTTATCCTAAAGGAGAGATGGCAAACGGTATTTATGATCCTCCTCAGACTGAAAAGATTAAGTAGTCTAGAATAGTTAATAGTGCTGTGTCCAAAAGTTTTATACTATTATTTAAGTACTTAGTTATTCATCCTTTTTTTCTTTATATCCACATCCTTTAACAGGGCATTTTAGAATCAGTCCATCTTTTTTAGAATTGACCTCTACTAGTATCTTCCACCCACAAAGAGGGCATGGCTTAGCAACAGGTTTATCCCAAACTGCATATTTACATTCTGGATATCTACTACAACTATAAAAGATTTTCCCCCTTTTAGATCTTCTTTTTACCAATTCTCCTGTGCACCCTGGTTCAGGACAAGGCACTCCTGTTGTAAGTGGTTTTGTATTTTTACACTCAGGATATCCAGAACAGGCAAGAAACTCTCCAAATCTCCCCTTCTTTATTACCATTGGTCTACCACATTTTTCACATATACCTACACTTTGATTTTCTTTTTCCAAGATTTTTATATTACCATTTTCGTCTCTTATAAAATCACTTGTATATTTACACTTTGGATAAGAAGAACAAGCAAGAAACTCTCCTGTCTTCCCGTATTTTATAACTAAAGGAGAACCACAGTTAGGACATTTTAGTTCTGTATTTACACCTAAAGCCTTAATAGATTTCATTTGTTTTCTGGCATCATCTAGTCTTTGATTAAATGGACCATAAAAACGCTTTAATAGTTCTGTCCAAGATACTTGTCCTTCTTCTACCATATCTAGCTCTCGTTCCATCTCTGCAGTAAAACCTACATCCAATATCTCAGGGAAGTGTTTTACAAGAAGATCTGTAACAAGCATTCCTAGTTCAGTAGGTACAAAACGGCTATTTTCTAGCCTTACATAATCTTTTTCTCTTATAGTAGAAAGTATGGTTGCATATGTACTTGGTCTACCAATGCCTTTTTCTTCAAGCGCTCTTATAAGGCTAGCTTCGCTATAGCGAGGAGGTGGTTGAGTGAAGTGTTGTTTGGCATTAATGTCTTCAAGTTCGAGTCTTTCTCCCTTTTTTAGGGGTGGTAGCATTATCCCTAAGCCTTCTTCAATATCTTTTCCCTGGAATTCTTCCTTTTCATTTTTTTTCTCTTCTTCTTTTGCTTCTTGGTATAAAATTAAGAAACCGGGGAATTTTTCCACAGTGCCTGTTGTTCTTAAAGTATAATCTCCTGCGTTTATGTCTACACTTGTTTGTTCAAATATTGCAGAAGCCATTTGAGAAGCTACAAAACGTTTCCAAATAAGTGTATAGAGTGCAAGTTGATCTTTATCTAAAAAGGGCGCTACTGACTCTGGTGTTCTATATACAGAGGTAGGTCTGATTGCTTCATGTGCATCTTGTGCTAGATTTCCCTTTTTATAGCTTCTTGGCTTGGATGGCAAGAATTTTTCATCAAAGTGTTCTTTTATAAAATTTCTTGCCTCAGAGATTGCCTCTGGTGCACTTCTTGTAGAGTCTGTACGCATATAAGTTATAAGTCCTGTTGGACCTTCATCTCCAAGATCAACACCTTCATATAGTTGTTGAGCGATTTGCATTGTTTTTTTTGCAGGAAATCTAAGCTTTCTTGCCGCCTCTTGTTGCATTGTACTTGTAATAAAGGGGGGAAGGGGATTCCGACGTCTTTCTTTAATTTCTACTTTAGAGACAATAAACTGAGCATTTTTTAGATCAGAGACAATTTTATCTGCTTGTTCTTTATTTTTTATTTCTATCTTTTTGTTTTTATATGTGTGTACTTTTGCTTTGAAACTTGGAGGTGTGCTTGCTTTAAGTAGTGCTTCAATAGTCCAATATTCTTCTGGAACAAATTGTCTTATCTCTTTTTCTCTATCACATATAAGGCGTACAGCTACAGATTGAACTCTACCTGCAGAAAGTCCTCTTTTTACCTTTTCCCATAAAAGAGGGGATATTTCATAGCCAACAAGTCTATCAAGTATGCGTCTTGCTTGTTGTGATTCAAATTTGTTCTTATCTAGCTCTCCAGGATTTGCCATAGCCTCTTTTATAGCTCTTTCTGTAAGCTCATGAAAAAGTACTCTATGAAATCGTTGTTTTTTGCGCCTATTTTTAAGTTCTTCTGCAATATGCCAAGCTATGGCCTCTCCTTCTCTATCAGGATCAGGAGCAAGATATATATCTTCTACCTTAGAAGCTGCTGCTTTTAGTTCTTTTAAAACCTTACCCTTACCACGGATAATTGTATATTCCGGTTTAAAATCATGTTCTATATCAACCCCTAACCTATTTTTAGGAAGGTCTTTAATGTGTCCAATTGATGCTTTAACATCATAGTAGCGTCCAAGATAGCGCTTTAAAGTTCTTGCCTTTGTTGGAGATTCTACAATTACAAGTCCTTTTGCCATTGTTTTATTTTTAGTTTGTGCACCCATAATATACTTCCTATTTTAATTGATACATTTGGCCAGGTAGAGAAACTACCATATCTTTAAGCTCAAGTTGAACTAAAAGTGAGCCAACTTTCGAAACTGGCATATTTAATTTATTTGAAAGATCATCAATATGTTGAGAATATGGTTCA
>JAMONC010000088.1 GCA_027066725.1 Desulfobacterales bacterium | reverse complement strand
CCTCTTTTGCAACCTCAGCGCCTACCATAATAGCACGAATTGCATCTTCATAGTCCATGGCAGGGCCTTTAACCATATTTTTTGTGCCCCATAAGACTTTCTTATGAATAAGCCCTTCTAGATGAGAAAGCTTTGCATCTACACCAATATCTATAACTTTAACATCTGCTCCAACATGTCTTGCAAGAACATTTATACCAGCACCTTGTGCCAAAAAATTGGCAACCATCTGGAAAGTAACTTCTTTGGGAAATGCACTTACACCTTCTTCTGTAACCCCATGATCTGCTGCAAAAACAAACACACTCTTTTTAGGAAGCCTTGGATTTATATCTGATTTTATGAGCATATATTTTAGTGCAAGTTGTTCAAGTCTACCTAAACTTCCTTTAGGCTTTGTTAGATTATCTAATCTATTTTGAATTTGATCTGAAAGACTACGATTTACTGGAGTGATCCCTTCTATTATTTGATTAAGTGTCTTTGTTATATTGCTCATGACCCTTTTAACCCTCTAATGACTTGATTTAAAAGTCAAAACCTTTGCCCTTTATAGGCATAGCAATACCTGCTACCACAAATAGCACATGAGAACAAATTTTGGCAAGCTCCTGATTTAAGCTTCCAGCCTCATCTCTAAAATGTCTTGCTAAAGGATTCTCTGGCACAATTCCTAAACCTACTTCATTAGCAACCATGACACATGGAGTTTTAAGAGATGTAATAGATGTAAAAAAGAGCTCTTTTTCCTTAGTCAATATATCTTTAGAATCTAATAATACTAAGTTAGTAAGCCACAAAGTAAGACAATCAATAAGAATTACATCCCATTTTTTATCCTCTTTATCTAGAATATCTGAAATATGAATAGGCTCTTCGACTGTATGCCATAAGGGACCGCGAGATTCCTTATGCGCCTCAATCCTTTTTTTCATCTCGTCATCTAAAGCCTGGGCTGTAGCAATATAAAGAAGTCTGGGTGATAAGGTTTGAGAAGAAGTAGATAAATTTTGCACAAAAGACTCACACAGTCTTTGTGCATAAAGACTTTTACCGCTTCTGGTGCCACCTAGCACCAATACATGACCATTTAAAAAATTCTTTTTCATGGCCCTCTTACTTTATATCTTTATGGCCAAAGATAAAATAGTTTTTTAAAGCAAAAGGGCCATAAATATCTTTTTATTTAATTCTAATTTTTAATTAAAAACCACACCCTTTAGTTGGATCACAAGTAGAACAATTACAACCAAAGGATTGAGGTGCATCACTTATCTTTACAACTTTAACCTTGAAATTAAGGGTCTTTCCTGCTAAAGGAGGATTTAAGTCTATGACTATAGAATCATCCCTTACTTCTGTAATAGTAGCAGGAACCCTTGAGCCATCTTCCATTTGGATAGCTAACATCATGCCCACTTCTGGCTCAAACCTACCACCAAGCATATGTTTAGGGACATCTTTAACCAATCTTTCATCTCTGTAGCCATAGGCTTGTTCTGGACTAAGAGTAAATTCCTTCTCTTCCCCTTCTGCCATACCTACAATTGCATCGTTAAAACCCTGTATAACCATACCAGAACCTACTTGAAAATTAAGCGGCTCCTTACCTTCACTTGAGTCAAAAACCTCTCCATTTTCTAATGTTCCTGTGTAATGTACAGTTACTAAATCACCTTGTTTTACAGTTCTCATTACTTCCTCCTATTTTTAGTTTATTTATTTTCGCTTAAAGATATTTTAGTCCTTAAGGATATTGTTAAAGTGAAGTTACGTATTAAACCTAAAAAGACACTATTTTCTACTTGACGGGATTTTTTTGACCTTAGATACTTAAAGGTTGGATAAAAAAACAAAATTAATACCTTCTTATATCCTTACATCATCTCCTCCAAACCCTATTGTAAATAGGGCTTGGAGGATTTAGTCTTTTTAAAAATAAAAATTATTTTTTTCTCCTCTGTGCCTTGCGCCGACGACGCTCAGCATCTTGCATCTTACGACGGCGTTTGACACTTGGCTTTTCATAAAAGCGCCTATTTTTGATCTCGCGCTGTAGGCCATCAAGCTGCATTTTCTTTTTTAAGGTTTTGATGGCCTTCTCCAGGTTGCCCTGGACTTCTACCACAATTGACAAGGGTATCCCCCCTTTCTCTATTGAAGATTTCCTCGCAACAGATTGTCACTTCCTTTTGCTCTAAAACTTTCACATCAAGTGGTTATATAAACTGCCCCTCTTTTTCAAAAAACTGTGGCGCAAGGCCAATAAACAAAAAATACCTCATCTATTTTAAAGTTATCATTATGCACTATAGCGGTTAATATTATTATGTCAATGATTTAAACAATAAAAAATTTTTAAAGGGCTTACTAAATGAAATCTAAAAATAAAAAAGCAAAGGCAATATGTTTTTTAGGTACAGGTTCTGGAGTAGGAAAAAGTCTTATTGTTGCTGCAGTTTGTAGACTTCTTTGGCAAAAGGGGATAAAAGTAGCTCCTTTTAAGGCCCAAAACATGGCACTTAACTCATTTGTAACTCTTGATGGTAAAGAAATGGGAAGAGCTCAAGTTTACCAAGCAGAGGCCTGTGGGCTTACACCTGATGTAAGAATGAATCCAATACTTTTGAAGCCATCTGCAGATGCAAGAAGTCAAGTAATAGTAATGGGTAAACCTAAAGGAGAGTTAAATGCAAAAACCTACTATACCCATTATGAAGAACACTTAAAAATTGTCCAAAGTGCTTATGATTCCCTTTCTAAGGAATACGAATGTATCGTTATAGAGGGAGCAGGCAGCCCTGCAGAAATAAACCTACAAAAAACAGATCTTGTAAATATGCAAATGGCTAAATATGCAAATGCACCTGTAGTCCTAATAGGAGATATTGATAGAGGAGGAGTCTTTGCTTGGTTAAAAGGAACTTATGATCTAGTAGGAAATGAACATAGACATAGGATAAAGGCATTTCTTATTAACAAATTTAGAGGAGATATTTCCTTACTTGAACCTGGATTAAAACAATTTGAAGAAATAGTACCTGTACCATTTTTAGGTGTGCTTCCATGGTTACAAAATATCCAAATTGATCAAGAAGATGGGGTATTTCTAAAAGAAATTGAAAGACAAGATCCCAACGCTACTATAAAAATTGCTATTTTAAGACTTGCTAGAATT
This sequence comes from Desulfobacterales bacterium, assembly GCA_027066725.1. Taxonomy (GTDB): domain Bacteria; phylum Desulfobacterota; class Dissulfuribacteria; order Dissulfuribacterales; family JAMONC01; genus JAMONC01. The sequence continues at coordinate 11,289 of JAMONC010000088.1, read as the reverse complement.
AGTAATTTTACAGACTTTTCTGCATTTTTAGTAGAGCCTGATGTATCTATAAAAATAGTTACTTATCCTTATGAAGCAGAAGATGCAGATGTAATAATTATTCCTGGCTCTAAAGCTACAATTTCTGACTATAAAATATTAGAAAATTGGGGATGGAAAAAGGCATTACATAAATTTGCTTTAACAGGTAAAATTATTGTCGGTATATGTGGTGGCTATCAAATGCTAGGTCAAAGTATTGAAGATCCTAAAGGCATAGAAGGCTCTATAAAAGATATAGATGCCTTTGGACTTCTTCCTATAAAAACTGTTATAAAAGCTCAAAAACATCTTAGACAAAAAGAAGCTGTCATTGATAGCTTTAATATATTTTCACCTTTATTAAAGAGGTTAAAGAATAATCCTTATATTCTTAACGAAAGATTTATAAAAGTAAAAGGATATGAAATCCACATGGGGGAAAGTGTATTAATAAACAAAAAAAATATAATCTCTCTTTTTCAAGATGCTAAAGAAGACTTAGGAGTATTAAAGAAAAATCCATATATCATCGGTACATACTTACATGGTATATTTGATAATGATCTTTTCAGAAGAAAATTTTTAGATGCTATCAGAATTAAAAAAGGATTAATACCTATAAAAACCATTTCTTCTTTATCTAAATTTAAGATATCTCAATTTGATTTACTGGCCGATTGGTTTAAAAAAAATGTTAACATTGAAATGCTCATAAAACTTATTGGGATTTAGTAAATGCCCTTCTATATACATCGCTTTATATACATAACACCTTTAGTTATAGGATTTTTATTGGATCTTTTACTAGGAGATCCCCAAAAATTCCCTCACCCCATAAGACTAATGGGGATTTTAATAGAAAAAGGAGAAAAAATAGCAAGAAAACTGCCCTTAGATCCTTTTTGGCAGGGGGTGATACTTTCTACTACATTAATTGTAACTACTTGGATAGTTATAAAAGCTATTATAATATTTCTTTTTATACATTTAGGACTAAATTCTATTATTATTTTTGAAGCCATAATATTTTATTATGCCTTCTCTTTAAGGTGTTTAGCTAAAGAGGCACAAACTGTACTTAATACCTTAAAAATTAACGGGTTAATTGAGGCAAGAAAAAGATTATCATGGTTAGTTAGCCGAGATACAAATTATCTTGATGAATCTGATGTTTTAAGATCTTTAATAGAAACTGTGGCAGAAAACTTTGTAGATGGCGTAGTTTCTCCGTATTTTTATGCTGTATTATTAGGTCCTTGTGGAGTCATGTCTTTTAAAATGATAAGTACACTAGATTCTATGATTGGTTATAAAAACAAAAGATATATAGACTTTGGTAAATTTGCTGCAAGGCTAGATGACATAGCCAACTATGTACCAGCAAGGCTATCTATTATATTTATTTTATTAGCTAGCCTGATATTAAGACTCAATAACCCTAAAATTATTTTAAAAAAAATAAAACGGGATGGATATCTTCATGAAAGTCCTAATTCAGGACTAGTGGAAGCAGCTTTTGCAGCAGCTTTAAATGTTAAATTATCAGGACCTACAGTATATGAAGGTTGTCTTGTTGAGCGTCCCTATATTAATCAAGAAGGATCAGAGCCTCAAAAAATTCATGTAGAAATTGCTATTAAATTATTGTATGTATCTAGCTTTATAGCATTTTTATTTATGCTCATTATAGCAATTGAATCCATGTGTTATTTATGGTGGTAAAATGAAAAAAGATATTGAAAATCCTAAAGATTACATAGTCAAAAGAAGTAGAGAACTATTTATTCAAGGTTTTCACTGTAGCCAGGCAGTATTTTTAGCTACTTCAGAGGTCTTTGATTTCGATGAAAAAGAAATTCTTCCTGTTATAAGAAGTCTTGCTCCATTTGGAGGAGGAATGGGTTCTACTGGTAATGTGTGCGGAGCCCTTTCTGGTGCAATAGCTGTTTTTGGCTTTATATGGGGGAAAAAACAACCTAAAGATAGAGACCAAAGACCTATGTGGAAATTTAGTTATAAAATGGTCAAGAAATTTGAAAAGATTACAGAGCAATATGGCGGTATAGAATGTAAAAAAATTGTAAATATAAACTGGGCTAATAGGGACGAAATTAAAACATTTAGATCAGGGAAAGATGGTAAGAGAAATAGATGCTTAGATGTTATTGAAAAAACTTCTCTTTTTGTTTTTGACTTGTTAGAAAAAGAATTAAAAAAATAATCTTTAATAAGCTATGTTGCACCTTGTGCACCCTTATACACAAACTTTTTCCCTTCCCAAGTTTTAAATATAGCTATATCTCCATCTATCTTTTCTAAAAAATTAGGACCACAAGGGGCTTTTCCTGCGCCATTGGGTAAATCCACAACAAATTTAGGGATACATAGTCCACCTATTTTACCCTCTAAAGCACTAATAAGTTCTATTCCTTTTTCTATGGACGTTCTGAAATGATCTGTTCCAGACACTGAATCACAGTGAAACAAATAGTATGGCTTAATCAACATACGCTCTAAAGAAGTAAAAAGCTGTGCAAGAGTATTAAGATCATCATTTACCCCTTTTAATAAAACTGTTTGATTAGCCATAGCTATACCATGAAGGCTCAAAATATCTGCAGCTTTCTCTGTTTCTTTAGTTATTTCTTGAGGATGATTAAAATGGGTATTAATCCATATAGGCCTATACCTTTTTAACATCTTACCTAATATAGGTGTAATTTTCATAGGAAGTACAACAGGGACTCTTGTCCCTATACGAATAACCTCCACGGTTTTAATCCTTCTTATTCTACTTAATATGTACTCAAGATAACTTTGATTTATAAAAAATGGATCTCCTCCAGAAAGTATTACTTCTCTAATATGCTTATTAGTTTTTATGTAAAAGATTATTTGTTCTAGTTCTCTTTTAGAAAGAACCCAAGGCTTTTCCGACCAAAATCGTTTTCTATTACAATGCCTACAATAACTTGCACAAAAATTTGTAGTAACAATTAATACTCTATCTGGGTATCTATGTATTAGATGTGGAGTAACACTATATTTTTCTTCTGCTAAAGGATCAGGATTAGAACCCGGTAAATTAAATTCTATTTCTTCTATGCTAGGAATAATTTGTCTAAAAATAGGATCTGTATAATCAAGCCTTTTACATAAAGAAAAATAATAAGGGGTTGTAGCAAAATGATATCTTTTTAAAAGTAATTTAAACTTCTCTTTTAAAGACTGTGATATTATTCCAATATATTCTAAAAATTCTATACTCTTTAGTCTATTTTTGATATGCCACTTCCATTTTGACCAATTAGAGTTTTTATTTGATAGCTCCGTTAACTTATTCATTATTTATTATTATTTCTATATTCATCCGCGCTTATATTATATTTCCGTAAGAGTCTTTGAAAACTTTGTCTCTCTAGTCCACTAAGCTGAGCAGCTTTGGATACATTCCCACCAGTTTTTTTAAGTGCATTTATAAGATATTTTGTAGAAAAATCTTCTAAAATCGAAGATTTTGCTATGTTATAGGGCTTGGATAATAGTTCTTCTATTAGATTATTAGTGTTTATATAAGAGCTTCTAGTAGAACCTATTAAAGAAATATCTGATGGCTTTATTGTAGAAGATGTAGCAAGCACAACAGAACGTTTTATAGTATTTTCAAGCTCCCTTACATTTCCTTTCCAATTACGAGAAGATAGATATTCTATAGTCTCTGGAGCAAAATGAAGATCTTTTTTATTATATTGTACAGAGTACTTATTTAAAAAATGTAAAGCTAAAAGAGGGATGTCTTCTCTTCTCTCTCTTAGTGGAGGCACTTTTATAGTTACAACATTTAACCTAAAATATAGATCTTCCCTAAAAGAACCATCTGTAATCTTTTCCTCAAGATTTTGATTTGTAGAAGCAATAACCCTAGCATCTACAGAAATAGTCTTTGTAGCACCAAGAGGTCTTATCTCCTTTTCTTGGAGAGTCCTTAATAATTTTATCTGAATAGAAATTGGAATATCTCCAATTTCATCTAAAAATATAGTAGACCCATTAGCAGCAACAAAAAGCCCTTTTTTGTCTTGTGTTGCACCAGTAAAAGCACCTTTAACATGTCCAAACAATTCGCTTTCAAGAAGATGTTCTGGAATAGCAGGACAATTTACAACAATTAACTCTTTATCTTTTCTAGGACTAAGTTCATGGATAGCGCGTGCAACAAGCTCTTTACCTGTCCCACTTTCCCCTGTAATTAATACTGTAGCATCACATTCTGCAACACGAGCTATCATATCTATCATCTTATGAATCGCGGGAGAATTACCCACGATTCCTCCAGGATGTATTATTTTTTCTCTATAAGTTTTTTGAAGTCTAAGATTTTCTCTTAATAGATATGTTCTTTCTAATGCTTTCTCTGTAGTATGAAGAAGTCTTTGATTATCAAAAGGCTTTTCTATAAAGTCATAGGCACCAACTTTTAATGCTTCTACAGCCATCTCAATAGTTCCATAACCAGTAATTAAAATTACAGATATTGTATCATCTATATCTTTAATAGCATTTAAAAGTTCTATGCCATCCATCTTTGGCATTTTTACATCTGAAATAACCACGTCTGGTAGCCTTCTATTTAATAAATTTAAAGCTTCATCACTTGAAGTGGCGGTGTAAACGTCATAAGAACCTTTCTTTTTAAAAAGTCTCTCTAGCATAGCTACCATATCATGATCATCATCAATTATAAGAAGCTTTTTCATATATAAGCCCTCGTTAAAACAAAAAGGATTAACAGACAGATATTAGCTGCTTAAGTCTTTTTTTGGCTTTTTCTGAGGTACTTGCAGGCAAAGTTACTATAAATATAGTTTTTATTCCTCTACTGACATATTCTTTATCTGAAGGAGGCGAACAAACATCAATAGTTCCACCGTGTTCTTTTATTATACCATATGAAACAGAAAGCCCTAAACCTGTTCCTTGCCCTGCAGGTTTTGTTGTAAAAAATGGATCAAAAATTCTCCTTTTTATCTTTTCATTAATTCCTTCGCCTGTATCTCCCACAATAACCTTTACAAGACAGTCTTCTGTTTCTCCTTCATGTTTGGTCCATATATATACTGTACCATTTTCACCTATTGCATCTCTTGCATTGTTTAATAAATTCATTAATACTTGTGTAAACTTATTTTCATCTGCAATTACTTTCGGTAAATCTTTATCTAGATATAAAACAATATCTATACCTTTTAGTTCAAAAGTATGTTTAACTATTGTTACTGTTTGTTTTATGCAATCATTAATCTGTACTTTGCTAATATATCTTCTTTCTGAAGATCTAGCAAAACTAAGCAAATCCGAGACTATTCTTTTACAATTTTTAGTTTGTTTCTCTATTATCTTTAACTCTTCTAAAAGCTCCTGTTCTTCTATATCTTCCTTTAATAGCTGAGTATAACCCAAAATAATACCTAAAGGAGTATTTAACTCATGTGCTATGCCAGCAGCTAATTGTCCAATAGAAGCCATTTTTTCTGAGTATATTAATTTCTCTGTCATGCGTTTAAATGTGGTAATATCTTTTGCAATACCTTCACAACCAATGATTGTTCCATTTTTTTCCTTTATAGCTCCTGCGGTAATAATGAGGTATATAGTTGAACCATCTACTCTTTTAAACTGGGTCTCAAAATCAACAATATATCCTTGATCATATATACTTTTATTGTATATCTCCCAATCTTCATGTCTTACAAAAAATTGTTTCATAGGAAGACCTATTATTTCACTTTTTACCTTAAATCCTAACATATTCATACCACTGGGATTTATATCTGATATACATCCATCTTGATCACAGAAAAAAATAGCATCACGAGAACCTTCAAAAAGGCGTCTAAATTTCTGCTCAGATAAAACAAGCGCTCTAGTTCTCTCTTTAACTTTTTCTTCTAATCTCAAATTAAAATCTCTAAGCTTTTCATGTGCGATTTCTAATTCTTCTTTAGCCTCTTTTAGTCGTCTTGCATCTTCTTTAATAACCTCCATTACTTTCTGAACATTTGGGAAATAAAATGTAAGCACTGCTGCAGAAATAAAAGCAATAGAATTTAATCCGCCTGAATAAGGTGCTAATTTCTTCCAGAGATATGGATATCCAGAATATAAAAGTAAACCTCTTAATGCATGTCCTGTACTACGAGATATAGAAAGAGCTACAAAAGTCATACATAGCCAAAAGATATAAGTGTAAAAAACATTTCTAGTATGAGTCCTTTTTAGTATCCAAGCATATCGTAGTGCAATAAAAGATAATACCAACATACAAAGGGAACCAAAAAAATCTACTATATATATGGGATATAAGGGCAAGCCACTCATAATTTATAATGTTTCATCTTCACTATGACTTTGTAAAAATGATCTTAAACTTAAAACAAAAAATAACATTGCAGGAATACATAGTAAGTGGTCAAAACGGCCAATATAATACAAAACGTGTTCAAGATTATAAGGTGGAAGTAGTTTATGTTCCCACATATTTAATGGCAAATAAAGACTAGAATAAGGCATTCTTCTATATACTATATGAACCATCAATGTATCTAAATTCCATGCCAGAAAAAACCAAAAAGAATATCTTAACCAACGCCAACCATTTTGATGCTTTTGAGGATGATGTTCCAATAAATATAAAATAAAAATTAATGAAGCAGCAAAAAATATGTGGCCCATAATATGTACAAAAAAACCTTCTGGAGGACCATGAATCTGCACAGCCTCAGCATTTATAGAGTCTAATAGTATTAAGAAAATAAATATAAAAACTGTTATTATGTTCTTTATATAATCTTTCATTTTTTTTGTTTTTTCTTTATTTTAGTTTGTTTAGTCTAAAAATTAAGTTCTCTTTGTTCTTCACAAGCTGGGCAACCAAAGTCCTGTTTAAAATTATGAGACTTTTCAATTTTGGGCAAGACTAATAAGTAATGTATAGGTTGATTTGGGTCATTACTGTAAATTAAGAAAACAAATTTTCTAATAATAAAAGGGGGGGTTTTAAAACTTAATCTTAAAACTTTTCTAGTATGCGGAGGAATAAGGATTTGTTTATTATGTAAGAGTCTAATATTATAGTGTAGAGCTATTATTTTTGTTATGATTAAAGTCTTTGTACCCTTATTTGTCAGTTTTAATTTAACAAATACCTTATCATTTACTTTTTTTAATATATGAACCTTCCATGGCTCTAAAACTAAACGAGGTCCTGGTTGAGGTACTGTGATACCTTTTATCTCTAAAAGCAAATTAGGACATGTCGGATCATTTGATTGTATAGATATATATTTCCTAAAAGGACCAGATATACCTGCAGAATGAAATGTAACCATAACATTTGTAGATTCTGAAGGATTTAAAATTTTCTTTCCAATAACGACCCCTGTACATCCACAAGAAGTTCGTACATGTAAAATACGAAGAGGGGCATCTCCACAATTATCTACTCTAAATTTAGTCTTATAAATAGGTCCTTCTTTTATCTTACCAAAATCAAAGGATAAAGGGCTAGCTTCTATACATGGGGAGGGAGTTTTTGCCCAAACACAAGAACTTAAAGAAATTAAATAAAATATAGCAAGCATACTTAAGAAAAATTTTTTCCTCATTTCTCATAATTATCCTTAATTAGCATTCATATAATTTAAGTAACCTTTCAACCATCTCATTATGGATTTCTATCTGGTTTTTTCCTGTCTCATTTATCATAATCCATACACAACGTCTAAAGGCCCTATAAAGATCTGAGCGCACTCTAATACTTAAAACTTCTGTATCTTGTAACAAATCTTGCTCTTCTTTATTAGATTGCTCCATCTATCTTCCTTTTTTAATAAAGTTTTTCTTAGATAATAGCGCAGGTAAACATATCTGCAAGATTTTAGATACAGACTATTTAGAGTTTTTTATACATAATTTCCCAATAATCATACCAAGCTCTTCTACATTATATGGTTTTGTAACAACTCCTTTAAAACCATATTCTTGATAATTAGCCATAACAGGATCTGTTGCATAGCCACTTGAAACGACAGCTACTGCGTCAGGATCAATTTCTAACAGTTTTTTTATGGCCTCTTTTCCTCCCATACCTCCTGGTATAGTTAAATCCATAATAACAACATCAAATGGTTTTCCTTTATCTCTAAATTCCTGATATATAGTTAACATTTCTTTTCCATCACTTACACAATGTACTTCATAACCTAAATAAGCTAATATTTGAGTTCCTGTTTGATGGATTAATTTATCATCATCCATAATAAGAATTCTTCCACCAGGTCTAGGAATCTCTTTTGAAACTTCTATGTCAACATCTAACTGTTTATTATCAATTGCTGGTAAATAAATACTAAATGTTGTCCCAACCCCAACAGAGGAATCTACTGTAATATGTCCTCCATGTTTTTTTATAATAGAGAAACATATAGTTAATCCTAACCCACTACCTTTATCCTTCGTAGTAAAATAAGGATCAAAAATATTATCTAAATATTTTCTAGGTATACCAATTCCTGTATCTTTTACATCTATCTTGATATATTTACCTTGTTCCAGGGGTAAAGAATTATTTTTATAGTGAATATAATTCATACAAGAAATTTCTAAGACTCCACCATTAGGCATAGCTTGTCTAGCATTTATTACTAAGTTCTGAATAACTTGATATAATTGACCTTTATCTACTTCTGTAAGCCAAAGATTTTTATCAAAAATTAACTTAAGCTTTATATTACTACCGGATAAAGATATATTTACTGCTTCTTCTATTATTTTTTTAATATCTGTTGTTGTTTTTACTGGAGCACCACCTTTTGAAAAGATAAGAAGTTGCTTAGTTAAATCTCTAGTACGAGCTGCTGCAGCTTCTGCTACTGTTAATTTTTTATATGCCTCATGTTCTGGATCAATTAATAACTTCGCAAGACTGATATTACCAATAAGGCCTGTAAGTAAGTTATTAAAGTCGTGAGCAATTCCCCCTGCTAAAATACCTAACGATTCTATCCTTCTAATCTTTTCGGCCTCCTGTTGTATCTTTTGTTTCTCTGTTATATCTCTAGCAACAAATGTAGTCCCAAGAAATTTTCCTGTAGAATTAAAGAAGGGAGCTTTAACTATATCAAAAATTTTAACTTGTCCTTTATTATCCTTGATTTCAATCTCAAAATTTGTACTACCTTGCTCGGGTTGAGTTTCTTTTAATTTTTTGGAAAGCTGTCTAATTAGTGGATTTTTTATAGATAATTCTTCATCAGTTTTCCCTACTATATCATGTTCACAAAGACCTACAAAAGCTTCAAATGTATGATTACACAAAATGTATTTTCCATCTTTATCTTTTGCAAATATTATATCAGGAATAGATCCGATAAGGCCCTTTATTAAAGCATTTGCCTCCTTAAGTTCAGCTGTTCTTTTATTAACTAATCTCTTTATTTCCTCATTTCTTCTCCGATTCTCACGCTCATAACATATAAACCAGCAAAACAATACCAAACCAACTAGTGTAACTGCAGAAAAAATTGCAAAATAAGCAAAATTAGCAGCAGATCTTCCTGTTTCTAAAATTGTTATAGGAATTCTTGCCTTAATTAACAATCCAGTATTATTTAAACCTTTAAGATATCCATATGCATATAAAAAACTCTTATCTTTTAAAAACTGAACATCATAACCTTGAACTTCTATATTATGTAAAATAGTTTTGTAGCATTTCTCCTGCAGTTTCTTTTTATTATAGAAAATCTCAAAAAATATCCGAGTTTGAGTCCTTATCTTATCTAAAATAGACTTTGTTAAAAACCTTCCCATAGCTATTATGCCATCTGGGGGACCTTGTCCTGAAGACTTAATAATTAGTAGGCTTGCAATCATTAGAGGACCATATTTAGTAACAATAAACCCTTCAAGAGTCTTTTGTTTTGTTTTCATTAAGAAATGATTTTTAGGTAACTTTTTGGTTGGAAAACAATCTAAATGAAGTAAGTTATTATGAATAGGATCATATACTTTACCCCATACAACGGTCCCATCTAATTTGCATATATAAACAAGATTTAACTTTGTACTTTCCCAAAGTTCCTTTGGGATAAGGTTTGACTTTATATAAGCTTTATTATGATTTTGTACGAATATATAAGTATCATCCCATTGTGCCCAATCAGAATCTATTTGTGCAAGATGATGTATCTCTTGGGATAACGCATCCTCTATTCTTAATATATCATTTTTAGCCTCTCGCTTTTCCAAACTTATAAAACTTGGCATTATAAGATAGCGTTGGAAAAGATAATTTCCCACGCCATAAATAACAATTAATAAAATTAATATGCTAACAATCTTGCCATTAGACATTTAATTATTTTAGGTTCTTAAGTTTATTTAAATAAGAAAAGACTTATTTTTTTAAGACCAATCAATAAAATTAATGCAAAAAATACACCTAGTTTATAGATAATAATCTATGTATGCTGCCCTAGTTCATGGGGAAAATCTAGCTGAGAAGAAAAAATATCAGATGTATTGTTGCGAGATATATCAGTTTTAGACCATAGTATTATCTTATCTGCAAATTTATCTATTGATTTAGCTATATGAGAATCTGGAGCTAACCGAATAACTGGTACCTGTTCTTTTATTGCTTTAGACATGAATTTATCTTTTGGTACTATCCCTAAGAAATCTAATTTTATTCCAAGAAATCTCTCACATACTTTAAATAATCCCTCAAATATGCGTTTAGCTTCACGATTACCTGTAACCTGATTTACAATAATATAGAATTTCTTTTTATTATATCTTTGAGATAAAATTTTCATTAATGCATATGCATCTGTAATAGATGTTGGATCAGGAGTTAAGATAATAATATTTTTATGCACAAATGCATTAAACCACAATACTGAAGGACCAATCCCTGCTGCAGTATCTACAATAACCAATTCAAAATGACTTGCTATAAATTTAAGGGTTTCAGCAAGAAGAAATTGCTTTTCAGAATCAAATGTCACAAGTTCTGGAACACCAGAACTTGCAGGTAATATACCTAAATTAGGCTCTGGATATACAACTGCTGATAGAGGGTCTCCACCATAAGCTAATATGTCTTTAATAGTAGTTTCAACATTAAGTCCTAACATTACATCTATGTTAGCAAGACCCAAATCTCCATCTACAACTAATACAGATCTATTTTTTTGAGAAATACAC
>JAMONC010000087.1 GCA_027066725.1 Desulfobacterales bacterium | reverse complement strand
CAAGAGCAATAACTTCTTTAAACCCGCCAATATCTGTAGGGCTTGCATTCATAATTTCTACTTTCCAGCCCTTTCTTTCTGCATATCGACTATACATTCTAAATAGATCTGCTGCAAAAAGTGCAGCTTCATCTCCACCTGTGCCTGCTCTTATTTCAAGAAGGACGTTCTTTTCATCATTTGGGTCTTTTGGTAGAAGTAATATCTTTATTTTTTCTTTTAATTTTTCTATATCTTTTTTTTGTTGATTAAGCTCTTCCTTTGCAAGTTCTTGTATCTCAGGGTCTGGATCTGAAAGTAGGGCTTTATTTTCTTCTATTTGTTTTTCAAGCTTTTGATAATCTCTGTATGCCTTTACAACTTCTTCTAGTTCAGCATGTTCTTTAGCAACCTTTAAATATCGCTGTCTATCATTAAAGATATCTGGTTGGCTCATTTCTTTTTCAAGAGCCATATATTTTTCTTCAAGTTCTTTTAATTTTGAAAACATAGTTTGACTGCTCATTTCTTTATTAGGATATATTATTATGTTTGTTCTTTTGTTATGTTTTTACATTAGATTCTATTTCTAAAGCTGCTTTAAGGGCAGTAAGGGCAACTTCTACCTGATCGTCTTCTGGAATCCTAGTTGTTAGCTTTTGTACTAACAGCCCAGGTAATACAAAAAAAGATGCCCATTTACCAATTGGAGTTGATGCAAAACGAATTATTTCATAAGAAATTCCTGCTATAGGTAGCATAAGAGCAAGTTTTATTAAGATCGCTACACACGCTCTTAATATAAAGGGCATTTCTCCTAACTGGATGTTTTTAAAACTAATAGCAAAAACAATTATACTTACCATAAGAACTACTATAATAAATGATGTGCCACAGCGAGGATGAAGAGTACTGTGTTGTTGAGCATTTTTTACAGTTAATTCTTCTCCTGCCTCAAAAGTATATATAGAACGATGTTCTGCCCCATGATATGCAAATACCCTTTTTATCTCAGGCAAAAAACCTATAGCAATGATGTAACCAAGAAATAGAGTAAGTTTTATTACTCCATCTAATAAATTAAAAGTAAGACTACCAAGTCCTGCTTTACTGTTTAATAGAGAAAGTATAATTCTACTTGCAATATGTGGCACAACTATAAACAAAAAAAGGGCAAGGGATATTGCCACCACCATTGTTAAAAACAGTGTTATATTAAACCCCCCTGGCTCTTCCCCTTTTTTTATTTCACTGGTTTCTTCCTGCTGCATAGCAGAAAAGTTAAGTGCTTCTATGCCATTTAAGATTGCTTCAATAAGTACAAGCGCCCCTCTTATAAAGGGAAGTCTTAAAAAAGGGAATTTTTCAGCAATAGAAATCCACCTCTTCTTCTTTACTACAACAGAACCATCAGGACGTCTGACAGCTATAGACATAGCCTTTGGGCTACGCATCATTACCCCTTCTATAACTGCCTGTCCACCAACTGTTGTAGGTGCAAGAAGTAAATAAGTGAGTAAGGAAGAAAGAGGGGATTTTTGTTTTTTACTTTTTCTCTCCTTCAAGGAATCCATATTTACGCCTAAATTTTTCTACACGACCAGCAGTATCTACCAACTTTTGCTGACCGGTAAAGAATGGATGACACTTTGAACATATTTCAACTCTTATTTCCTTTTTAGTAGAACCTACTTCAAATTCTTCTCCACATGCACATCTTACTTTTGCCTTATAATAAGGTGGATGAATTTTATCTTTCATTATAAAAAACCTCCAAATTTTTATATCCTAAAACACACAAGCACTATAAGAAATCACTTTGAGTACAAAACGTCAAGACCCTATTTTCATCATTTGTTTTATCTGTTCATTGCGGCAAGAAATTCTTCATTGCTAGAAGTTGCTTCCATCTTATCTAATAAAAATTCCATACTATCAATAGGATTCAGAGGAGAAAGAAGTTTTCTTAATATCCATACACGCTTAAGGACTTCTTCTGGTAAAAGTAATTCTTCTTTTCTTGTACCAGATTTATTTATATCAATGGATGGAAAGATACGTTTATCTGTAAGTTTTCTATCTAAGTGAATTTCCATATTGCCAGTGCCTTTAAATTCTTCAAATATAACTTCATCCATCCTACTTCCAGTATCAACAAGTGCTGTAGCTATAATAGTAAGGCTTCCACCTTCTTCCACATTTCTTGCTGCACCAAAGAAGCGTTTTGGACGATGAAGTGCATTTGAATCAACACCACCAGATAAAATTTTACCACTTGGTGGTACAACAGTATTATAGGCACGTGCAAGTCTTGTAAGACTATCTAATAAAATTACAACATCTCTTTTATGCTCAACAAGACGTTTTGCTTTTTCTATAACCATTTCAGAGACTTGTACATGTCTTTGAGCTGGCTCATCAAAAGTAGAACTTATAACCTCTGCCTTTACAGAACGCTGCATATCTGTGACTTCTTCAGGTCTTTCATCTATTAGTAAAACGATTAGTATTACTTCAGGATGATTTCTGGTAATGGAGTTAGCAATGCTTTGAAGAAGCATGGTTTTACCTGTACGAGGCGGTGCAACAATAAGTCCTCTTTGTCCTTTACCAATAGGAGTTAAAAGATCCATTATCCTACCAGAGTAGTTATCTGGTTCAGTTTCCATTTTTAGTTGTTCTTGAGGATAAAGAGGAGTTAGGTTATCAAATAGGACTTTATTTATACAATTTTCTGGAGGTTCATAGTTTATTGATTCTACCTTAAGAAGGGCAAAATATCTTTCACCTTCCTTAGGAGGCCTTATTTGTCCAGATACTGTATCGCCAGTTCTTAGCCCAAAACGTCTTATCTGAGAAGGTGATACATATATATCATCTGGACCTGGTAGATAATTATAATCAGGTGATCTTAGAAAACCAAATCCATCTGGTAGAATCTCTAAGACACCTTCTCCATATACAGGGCCATTTTGTGCAGCTTGAGCTTGAAGAATTGCAAAAATAAGTTCTTGTTTTCTAAGTGCACTATGAGCACTTATACCAAGGCTTTGAGCAATTTGATATAGTTCTACAACCTGTTTTTTCTTAAGTTCTGCAAGGTTCATTATTTCAGAGAGAGATTTAGCAGGTTTTATAAGTTCTTTATGTTCTTCCTCGGTTTTATTATTGGATTTATCTGAGGAAGCCTCTTCTCCATTTTCTTCTTCCTTTTTTTCTTTTT
>JAMONC010000086.1 GCA_027066725.1 Desulfobacterales bacterium | reverse complement strand
TATTGAGGAGATCAAGATTTTTGATGCAAGAAGTCAAATCTCAAAATTTTCTATAGAAGATGCAGAATTGCTACCAGCAAGTGAACTTATTTTCCCAAAAGATAAACATGAACTGCAACAGATCCAAGACAGATTTGTTAAAAGGGCGAATGAATTTAATTGGCCCGCAGAACGAATTAGAAAATATCTTGATTTTTTAGAAACTCAAAGTGTAATAGAAGGATTTTATTCTTTATTGCCTATATTTTATGGAGAGCTAGAAGATATATTTTCCTATTTAAAAACAAGTAATGTAAAAACTATTTTTGCAGTTGAAGAACCCAATATTATAAACCAACATCTCCATAAAATATGGCAAGATGTAAATGATATTTATAAGGAAGCTAGGGAAAGGTATAGAGTTGTTTCAAGATTAGATGAACTTTTTTTAGAGCCTTCTTATATCAAGTCACAGTTGGAATCTAATCCTAATATAGTTATTTCACTAAATGGATTATATAAGGTAGGTAAAGAAAAAAGAGTTACTTTTAATATTAAAAAAATACCACCACTTAAAAGTGAGGTTTCTTATACTTTAGACGACGATCCTTTATCTTATGTAGAACAAAGGCTTAGAAAGTGGCTAGAAGACGGTCTTAATATAGTTATTTCTTGTCCCAATAAAGGTAGCATAAAAAAAATAGAAGAGATAATAAGACTTAGAAATATTCTTCCTGCTGATGAATATATTAGTTTTGATGATGATTCTCTAAAGATAAACGATTTTAATAACCTCTCAAAAATAACTATATTAAAAGGGAATATTGATACAGGTTTTTGGGCACCTCAAGATTCTTTTATACTCTTAAGTTATGAAGATTTAATTGGTAAAAGATATTCAATTCCTGAAAAAAAAGAAGAAAATAAATTTGCAAGACTTAGTTTTGATCGCCTTAAAATAGGTGATTACATAGTCCATAGAGATCATGGTATCGGAATATATAAAGGGCTTATTCAACTTGAGGCTAGAGGTATAAAAGGAGAATATATTCTACTTGAATATAGAGGAGGGGATAAACTCTATTTACCAGTAGACCGCCTAGGCCTTATTGAGAAGTATATTGCTCCAGATGATAGAGTTCCAATATTATCTAAGCTTGGTACTTCTTCTTGGAAGCTTACCAAAAAACGTATAAAAAAGGCATTACTAGAGATTGCTCACGAGCTTGTTGATCTATATGCAGAGAGAAAGATTAGGCAAAGAGAAAAGTTTTCTCCTCCTGGACTTTTATTCAGACAGTTTGAATCAGAATTTCCATATGAAGAGACTCCTGACCAAGCAAGAGCCATTGAAGATGTTTTAAGTGATCTTACTTCAGATCGTCCGATGGATAGGTTAATATGTGGAGATGTTGGTTTTGGCAAAACAGAAGTTGCCTTAAGAGCTGCTTTTAAAGTGATAGAAGATGGTAAACAAGTAGCTGTGCTTGTTCCTACAACGCTTTTAGCCCAGCAACATGAAAGGACTTTTAGGGAGAGATTTAAACACTTTCCTATTACAATTTCTGCTTTAAGTCGTATGAAGTCAAGGCAAGAACAAAAGAAGATATTACAAGATGTATCCTTAGGTAAGATAGATATTATTATTGGTACACATAGACTCCTTCAAGCGGATGTAAGGTTTAAAGATTTGGGATTATTGATAATAGATGAAGAACATCGTTTTGGTGTTAAGCATAAAGAAAGACTAAAACAACTTAGGAAAACAGTAGATTGTATTACACTTACAGCTACTCCTATTCCAAGAACACTTCAGCTTTCTCTCCTTGGTATAAGAGATTTATCTGTTATAGAGACTGCTCCAGAAAAGAGGCTACCTGTTAAGACCTTTTTAGCAGAACTTGACAAAAGCATAATTAAAGAAGCCATTAAAAGAGAAATAGCTAGGGGAGGACAGATATATTTTGTACATCCAAAGATAAAAGGGCTTTATAAACTTGCAGAGCTTGTTGTTGAACTTGTACCAGATATTAGAGTAGCAGTAGCACATGGACAGATGAAGCCTACAGAGTTAGAAAATATCATGCTCCAATTTTTAAATCGAGAGATAGATTGTCTGGTTTGCACTACAATTATTGAATCTGGGTTAGATATCCCAACGGTTAATACTATCTTGATTTCAAGGGCAGATATGTTTGGTCTTGCAGATTTATATCAACTAAGAGGAAGAGTAGGTAGGTCTCAAGCTCAGGCTTATTGCTATCTTTTAACTCCTCCATATTCAACCTTGGGGAAAAACGCAAAGTCAAGACTCAGAGCTATCATAGAGCAAAAGGATTTAGGAGGTGGCTTTGAACTTGCTATGAGTGATCTTAAGATAAGAGGAGCAGGTAATATTTTAGGAGTGGCTCAATCTGGACATATTGCAAAGGTAGGTTATGAGCTTTATCTAGATCTTTTAAAAGAGGCGATAGAGGAATTAAAAGGAGAGGAGATATTAGAGGAGATAGATCCTGAAATCAATATAGCTGTAGCAGCTTATATCCCAGATAACTATATTGAAGACATAGAATTAAGACTTCAGATTTACAGACGTCTTTCAAAAGTAAGGGATCATCAACAGGCATTGGAATTTTCCTATGAAATAGAAGACCGATTTGGTACTATGCCTCAAGAGGTAAAAAATTTATTAGAAGTAATGGCTATAAAGAGAAGACTTAGACGTTTGGGGATAGAAAGATTGGATCACAACATGACTACAAAGGGCGCGCAAAGGCTTGTGCTGGCATTTAACCCAAATTATCTAAAAGAACCAAAGTATTTGATTGATCTTATAGCTAGCAAAAAGGATTGGAAATTTTCACCTGATGGTAGACTTATTGTCCCACTTTATAGTGGAAAAAATGATGAAGAGATATTAAAAGGTATAAAATCTGTTTTAGATTATTTGTTGCGTAATTTAAAGACAACAGGTTATTGTATACTAAAAAAAGAAAGAGATTCTCATGAAGAATTTTAGGATATGTAGGACAATTTTAACAAGAGAATTTTTAATTATTTTTTTTATTTTGATTATTGTAGGATGTCTCAATAATTCTTATGCAAAAGTTGTAGATAGAATAGTTGCGGTAGTAAATGGAGAACCTATAACCCTTTATGAATTAAAACAAAGAGCAAAACCTTTTTTAAATAAATACTTAAAGAATATTAAAGATCCTAAAGAGAGAAAGGAAAAAGAGCAGGAGATACTTAATCAGATATTACCTCAGATGATAGATGAAGTTTTAGTTGATCAAGAGGTTAAAAGGCGCAAGCTTAAAGTAACAGATCAAGAAATAAAAAGTGCTATCAGTCAAATTCTTAAACGTAATCATTTAACACTTGAGCAATTTAAAAAGATATTAATTAATTCAGGTTCAAGTTTTGAGCAGTATAAAAAAGAACTAGCAAAAGAATTATTAAGACTTCAGCTTATACAGAGTGAAGTAAAGTCTAAAATTGTTATCACAGACGAACAAATTGATAAATATATTAAATCTCATCCTAATATCTTAGCTAAGATAGCTAATAAACCTCAATATGTGCTTCAATATATATGTTTTACACCTTTAAATCCTAAAGATCCTACCTCTGTAAGATTAGCCAAACAGAAGGCAGAACAAGCTCTTCTAGATTTAAAAAAGGGCGTATCTTTTTCTGAGATATTAAAAAAGTACCATTCTAGAGACTGTAAGGAAGATGGAGGAATTTTAGGGACCTTTACATTAGATGAGATGGCTAGTTCAATAAAAAAAGCAGTAAAAAAGTTAAAAGCTGGAGGTATTACTCCTGTAATTAGAACTCCTCTTGGGTGGGAGATTTTTAAAGTAAAAGCTATTATAAATACTAAGGATCAAGCTCTATTAGTTGAAAAAGAAAAGATAAGACAATTGCTATATAAGAAAGAGGTTGATAAAAGATTTAAAAGGTGGCTTGAAGAATTAAGAGAGAAATCTTCTATAAGGATATTATTATAGTTACTATGGCAGAGGAAGGTTTTGGTCAATATCTTAGATCTCAGCGTGAATTAAGACAGATTAGTCTTGAGGAAGTAGCTGCAGGGACAAAGATTGGGATACATTTGTTAAAGGCATTAGAGGAAGATAGATGGGACGCACTTCCTGCAGAGGTCTTTGTAAAAGGTTTTATTAAAAGTTATGCAGAATATATTGGCTTAGATCCGGAAGATACACTTTTAAGATATGAAGCTACTAAACAGAAAGATGTTTCTTATGAACCAGAACCAGAATTTAATATTCCTAAAGGCTATAGTGGGCCATTAGGACTTAAGTCTTCAATTTTTTTAAAAACATTAATTATTGTCGTTCTTATAATATTAGTAGCTTTTATCATATATTTCTTTTCTCCCTCCTCAATAAAACTGAAGTTTAATATTTGGAATCATAAGCAAGAAAGTAAAACAAAAATGTATATTCCTTCTTCTAAGATAGCTCCTATTAATAAAAATTCTGAATATTTCTTAAATAATGCAACAACTAACTCATCTCTTCTTAATATTAAATTTAAAAATACTACAAATAATCCATAAATTATGGAATCTATAGTTGTAAGTGCATATGTAATTTCTACTCATTCATATGGAGAGTCTGATTTAATAGTATCGCTCTTTTCAGAAGAAAAAGGAAAGATTAAAGCCATTGCTAAGGGGGCTAAGAGAAGCAAGAAAAGATTCGTTAATGTACTTGAACCTTTTTCTTTAATAAAAGCAGAAATTAATATTTCTAGGACATCAAGCCTTTATTTACTTAAAGATGCAGAACTCATAAAGGATTCTTCTTTTTTAGCATATGATCCACTTAAATTTGCTCATGCTAGTTTGGCATTAGAGTTAGTTGAGTTATGGTTAAAAGAAGAAGATAAAAATCGCAATATTTTTTTATTATTAAGTTGGTTTTTAAAAAATTTAGCTAATAGCTTTGATTTTGACTATTTGCGTATTAGTCTATTTTTCCAAGTAAAGATTTTAATATATTCTGGTTATTATCCTGATATAGAAAAGTGTATAAAGTGTCCAACAGGTAAGTTACACAATATTTCTATAAAAGCTATTTCTTCTGGTAATTGCGATTCTTGCTATAAAGAGGAAGGAGTTAAAGTCTCTCTTGGAGCTTTAATGACCTTTTTAAGGATATATGAATGGGACTTAGAGCATCTTTTAAGAATAAAAATGAGTAAAAAAATAATGCTTGAATGTTGGTTGTTAATAATAAATCTCCATGCTACATATCTGAATTTTATGCCCCATTCTTATTATGTATTAAAAAGACTTGATTCTTTTTTCTCATCTATTTTTAAGCGTATTTTCTAAAATGATATATCCTACTAGCCTTTAGCTTTTAGACTAGTAGGATATATTATCAAATGATTATTATTTATTTATTTCTTCTATTTCTATTAATTTTCTTTTAATACCATAATCTTTTAATGTTTCATTAAATGCTTCAATGGCTTTATTGATATACTTTTTAAGTAGTTCTTCATCTTCAATGAAGTAAGATCCCATGGTTAGATTTAATAAAACCTTTTCACCAGTCTTCTCATTGATGTCTTCCACTAGAATCTTTGCATCCATTTTAGCGCCTCCTTATAGCTTGATTTTTTATTAGCATATTCCGATATCACATGATACCTTTTTGCTTTATATTCTACATTTGCTCTTTATCTATGATTTTTTATTAAATCGGCAAAAAATTTTTAGACATTAATAAATATATTTTTGATGTTAACAAGTAATTAAAAAGATTCTTTAAGTTTTTAATGAGCAATTAATTAAATACTTTAAGTTATTTAGTAAGTAAACTTTAGTTTAAAGAGTAAAATAAGTATAACAAATATAATTGCAAGCAATTTTTAAAAAATAAATTGTAAAATCAGTCTATGAGTTAATTATGGACAAGCTGCCTGGGAATACTCCTTAAGGATTTCAGAAATTAGCTCTTTTACAGATAGGATCTTGTTGACCTTCCAAACATTTGCCCCGCAAAATACAAAACCTGATTCTAAATTTCCTCTTTGTGCATTTATTAATGCCATAGAAATACAGTAAGGAGCTGTTTTATAATTACAGGTCTTTAAACAATGATAGGTACACTTATGTGGTTTTACCTTTCCTTGTTTTATTTTTTCAACAAAAGGACCATTTAAAGCCCTTCCTGGAAGCCCTACAGGGCTTTTTATAATTACTATATCATCTTTTGTTGCTTCTATATAAGCCTGCTTAAATCTATCTGAGGCATCACATTCATAAGTTGCTACAAATCTAGTTGCCATTTGTACACCAGAGGCTCCCATAGACAAAAATTCGTACATATCAGCTCCTGAGTATATCCCCCCTGCAGCTATTACAGGAATTTTTTGTCCACATTTGTCTTCAAAAGGCTTTACTGCCTCTATAACTTCTTTAACTATTATTTTAAGCTCTTTATTAGGGGATTCCAGCTCTTCTGCTTTAAATCCTAGATGTCCCCCAGCCTTTGGTCCTTCAACTACAATAGCATGTGGAGGGAACCCAAAGTGCTGCTTCCATCTACGGCATAATATAGCCGCAGCTCTTCCTGAAGATACAATGGGGACTAATTTAGTCTTGGAACCCTCTGGTAAAAGAGCTGGAAGATTTAAAGGGAGCCCTGCTCCGCTTATTATAAGATCTGCTCCTGCCTTTGCTGAAATACGAACTAACTCTTCATAATCAGTAAGGGCTACCATAATATTTACACCAATTACACCATTGGGTGCCAATTCTTTTGCCCTTTTTATATGTTTTTCAAGAGCAGTTCGTGTAGTTCCTCTAGGATCTTTATAAAACCCTTTTTCATTAAAGCCGATCATAACGGCTGCAATTACACCTATAGCCCCTTCTTTTGCAACTGCAGAGGCTAGCCCAGACATAGAAATTCCTATCCCCATTCCACCCTGGATAATAGGGATGGGAACGGTTAAATCACCTATTTTTAAAGGTGGGGGTTTGCAATTCAAACTAGAATCTATATACATATTAACTTTTTAAACCGATAAAATCGTGTCGTCAATTATTTTATATAAAGTTATGAGTATAAATACAAGTTATATTTTAATATTAACCCTCTTTTATTTTTAAAATCTATGATTATAATAGTAAATGGTTTAGAGTTAAAAGTGATCTTTTAAAATTATTTGATATAAAATCGATAAAATTGATATATTAATATCTTGACAAAACTTGAATCACATGCTAACCATAGCTGCCTGTTTGGACAAGGCATGCTTTAGAATAAAAGGGGCCGTTAACTCAGTCGGTAGAGTATCTGCCTTTTAAGCAGAGAGTCGCTGGTTCGAGTCCAGCACGGCCCACCAAATATGTCCCCGTCGTCTAGCCAGGTCCAGGACACCGGCCTTTCACGCCGGCAACACCGGTTCAAATCCGGTCGGGGACGCCACTTTAAGAACAAAAAGGGGTTGGATATATTATTTATCCCAACCCCTTTTATTTTTATAGATGCAGTTCTAAATTATTCGGGGAAACAATAACTATGAATCGTGCTAAAAAGTTTTCCTGTCTTTGAAAATATCTGTTCAGATTCTTTTCTTGATATATCTAGGTTCTGATTAGCTTCTTTTAATGATAAAAGGTCATGGCATATTGATTTTGCTTCCTTTTTATCCCCTACTAAATCATTTAATAATTTTAAAAGTGCACCTTTGTCATCCAATATTTTTTTAGGATCGTACCCCTCAACAAAATTCCCTAAGGCTTTTATAAGGTTTATACTACACTCACTGCATAGTTTAACTGCTGCTGTGAGTTTTTCTTCTTGAATAGCACTTTCTGCTTCTTGAAGTTTTATTCTTGCATATTTTATAAAAGTTTTAGTTCTTATAATGGAAGCCATTTTAATTTAGTTACTGTCTCTCGATATAAATACAAATAAAAGCTCATTACTTTTTACCCAACCTAAATTTTTCCTTATCCATTTCTCTTGAAATTTAGGATTTGATTTTAACATTGCTATCGTATCTTTTAACTTTTGATTTTTTTTGTCTAATTGAACATTCGCATTAAATATGATATCTTTTTCACGTCTTAAATGATAGTATTTCCACAATCCATATGGACTAGTAATATCCCATATTAATATTAAAAACAATATAATACTTAATGCTATTGAAATAACTTTAGCATTAATTCTATTCTCTGATTGCGTTGTCTTTTGTTGTCTTGAAGCGTTTCTAATAGTCATCTTTTACCCAAAATTAAAATTACTAAATAAAAAGATACTATTACTTATAGAAAAGGCAAGAGTTTTAATATTTATAAAATTATTTCTAGTGAAAAATTGAAGTAAATGCGGTAAAATTTAAATTTTGGCTAATAATGAATTAACATTAAAGAGAAAAATAATTTATGGCAGTAATCCATTTTGGTTGGTTAGGTAAAAAGTGGAGAATAAGTCCTTTTTTCTGGATTGAAGGCGGTAGCGTCTTAAAAGATGCTGATATTATTAGACTTTTTCCAATAAAAATAAATATAAGTAATTTAAACACTAAAAAGGATAAAAATAATATTCTATTATATGATACTAATACTCCTGTAAGTAAGGTATTTGAATTTAAGATTTATGATATATTAAAATTTTTTAAATCTCTTATAACTCAGGATATAAAAAATGATTTTTCAATAGCTGATGATATAAAATATTGGGAAGTTTTTACAAAATGGAGTCTTTCTTTTTTAATAAGGCAGGAAGTTATCCCTTATTTGATAAAAACTCAAGATGGACTTGAAGCTAGGTGGTTACCAATATTAAAGGAATCATCATATAGAGATCTTATAAAATTTATAAACTTCTTGTCTTCTTATAAGATAGCAAAAGGATATAATCGATCTCAATTAGCTAATATATTATTAGATATATGTTATGTTTTAGTAGATAGCTTATGTAGACTAGCAGCTATTAAAAAAGGTTTTAAGGAGCAGGTTAATTATAGTCAAAGCATTCATGACTTATGGCTATATTCTCTTTTAGGTACTAATCCAACATTACGATTGCAAAATACAGTACAATCTTTAAATCTCTTAAATTTCTCCTCTGCAATAGCGCCAAAGGATATAGACAAATTCTATTCTCAAATAATAGATTGGCAGAGGCCGATTGCAGAGAAATCCTCTTTACCATTTAAATTAATCTTTGAATTGGATGAACCCATATCAGATAAGGAAAAATGGACACTTCAAAGTTTTATACAAACTATAGATGATAATTTAATGTTCCCTCTACCTGTTATTTTGCAAGATTCAAGGCATTCTTCATTGGTTTCCAAAGGATTAGTCAATCTTAAAACAACTATTTTAGCTTTATTGAGTAGGGCAAGCAAACTTTTCCCCCCTATAAAAAGGCAACTGTTATCTCCAAATAGTCCATACATATTATTAAATACTCAAGAAGCATATAAATTTTTAAAAGAAGGAAGTTGGCTATTAAGAGAGGAAGGTTTTGGTATATTAACTCCTAAATGGTGGCAATTTAATAGCTCTATTTATAAACTACATACTAAAGCAGCAGTAAAGTCAGATATATCAAAAGATAAAATCTTTTCTTTGAATACTAAGGTAGAAATTGAGTGTTACCTTGCT
Organism: Desulfobacterales bacterium; assembly: GCA_027066725.1. Classification (GTDB taxonomy): domain Bacteria; phylum Desulfobacterota; class Dissulfuribacteria; order Dissulfuribacterales; family JAMONC01; genus JAMONC01. Next base: position 4,979 of record JAMONC010000086.1, on the reverse strand, counting down.
TTTAATGGAGAACCTCTTTCCAAGGAGGAAATAGCCAATCTAATTGTAGCTGAAAAAGGCCTTATAAAATTAAGAAATAAATGGATTGAGATTGATCCTAATTATATAAATGAGATACTGAATTATACTAATAAAAAAGAAAAGATTCCTATCTTAAAAATTATTGCTGCGTCTCTAGGTACGACAGTTGATATTAATAATATTTCTATAGATGAAATAGAGTCATCTGGATGGTTAAAAGATTTCTTAAGAGAGCTAAAGAATATAAAATATAAAAAAGCTAAGATATCTCCTCCTAAAAGATTTAATGCCACATTAAGGAATTACCAATCAGAGGGATTTTGTTGGCTTTATTTTATGAGTAAATGGGGACTTGGAACTTGTCTTGCAGATGATATGGGTCTAGGAAAAACTATACAGGTATTAGCTCTCATAGAAAAATATATTGAGCAAGGAGTAAAATCTCCTTTTTTAATTATTGCTCCTACTTCTGTAATTGGTAATTGGGAACAAGAAATTGCTAGATTTTTGCCGCACTTATCATGTTATATACATCAGGGCGTTGATAGGGTAGCTAAAGAACGGTTAGTGGAAATAATCAAAACTACACCTATTATAATTACTTCTTATGCTCTTTTAACAAGAGACTTTGATCGTCTAAAAGATATAAATTGGTTTGCTGTTATAGTAGATGAAGCTCAAAATATAAAAAACCCTTTTAGTAAACAGTCCAAATACTTAAGAAGCTTAAAAAATAAGGTACGAATTGCTTTAACAGGTACTCCAATAGAAAATTCTTTGTCTGATCTTTGGGGTATTATGGAGTTTTTAAATCCTGGGCTTCTTGGAAGTTATGAAGCATTTAGAAGAGATTTTCTTATTCCAATTCAACTTGAAGATGATAAGGAACGTCTTAATCGTTTAAAATCACTCATATCTCCTTTTGTGTTAAGGCGAGAGAAGACAGATCCATCAATAGAGCTTAATTTACCAGAAAAGAAAGAACAGATAGTTAATGCATTTTTAACAAAGGAACAGATATTTCTTTATAAGTCAATGGTAAAGGAAATTCAGACACGTATTGATACAACAAATGGTATAGCTAAAAAGGGGCTTATACTTTCTACTATTACAAAATTAAAACAGATTTGTGATCATCCTGCTTTGTTTTTAAAAGATAATTCTATAATAGAGAAACGTTCAGGGAAATTAGAAATTTTAAAGAGTATGTTATCTCCTATATTATCTAAGGGGGAGTCAGCTATTATTTTTACTCAATTTGCTTCAATGGGACATATTTTACAGCAGCATTTAAACGAATTTTTTAATAAAGAAATTCTTTTTATATATGGAGGGTTATCAAGGGTTAAAAGAGATGAGATTGTTGAATATTTTCAAAGATCACCACAACCTCAGATATTAGTTTTATCTTTAAGGGCATCAGGAACAGGTTTAAATTTAACAAAGGCTACCCATGTATTTCACTATGATAGGTGGTGGAATCCCGCGGTTGAAAATCAAGCTACTGATAGAGCGTATAGGATAGGACAAGAAAGAGAGGTAAGAGTCTATAAATTTATATGTAAAGGCACTATTGAAGAAAAAATAGAAAAAATTTTACATAATAAACTAAAGTTAGCTAAGAACCTAATAACTACAGGAGAGACATGGATAACTCAGCTATCTGATCAAGAGCTTAAAAGACTTATAACTCTTGATATATATGACAGCTAATTTTTGAGGATGATATGGTTTCTAATAATTGGTTTATGTCTTATGGCCCTCGTAGTGTACAAGGAGGAATAAAACCTCATCCCAATAAAGGATTTGCAACAACATGGTGGGGAAAAAAATGGATAGAAATTTTAGAATCTTTTCAAATAACGCAAAGATTACTAAACGGTAAGAGATATGCAAAAGATGGCCAGGTAATGGAGATAGATGTAAAAGGGAACAAAATATCTGCTATTGTACAAGGTAGTAGGCTAACCCCATATGAAGTTATTTTAGAATTTGAGAAATGGGATGATAGAGTAAAGTCTAAGGTAGTAGATATCATAACTTCAAATGGTTACCTTTTAGGCCCTCTTGTTACAGGAGAGTTGCCTAGAGAACTTGCTCCTATTCTTATGAAGAATAAAATCAAGTTATTCCCTGATCTCTTTAAGGAGTTAAAGACTTCTTGTACATGTCCCTCTTCTTCAAAACCATGTAAACATATTATTGCTGTCTTGTATTTATTGGCTCTAGAATTTGATCGTGATCCAACATTAATTCTTAACTTAAGAGGCCTCTCTTTAGCAGAGATAAAAAAGACTGTTAAAGAGGAAAGAGAAGAAAATAAACAAGATAAAAAGTTAGATATAGAACAAAGACAACTTCTTCTAAAATTATTAGAAAAAGATAGCTTATGTTTAAGAGAGTGTGATCTATCAAAATTAGAGTCAATATCTAAAAAGCCACCAGTAAACGCACTTAATATAAAAAGATTAGGTAGTCCTCCTTTTTGGCGTTCAGAAATAGATTTTATAGAATTGATGAAAGAAATATATAAATATTTTTCTGATTGGGCTCAGGATAAATCTGTTTAGAAGAAATTAGCTGATTTTTATTATGTTTTTTAAAGAAATTTTTTACAAGCCTTAATTTGCTTTTAGTTCGGGAATTAATATTCCATCTAAAAAAAATTTACTTATTTGTTTAGCAGCGGTACTAACTCTATATTTTTTTCTCGTAGAAAGGACCCAGAAACGAGACATCTCATCAAGTGCTCCAAAAAATGCTCGCTTAAAAATTCCTGGCATTACATCTTGTCTGAATATACCTTGATTTTGTCCTTGTCTAATTATTTGAGATATTATATTTAGGTATTCTGCAAATTTTTTATTTCTGTATTCCTTCATAAATTTACTGCTTTGTCTTAACTCTACTTGGATTACTTCTGCTAAATCACGATTGTCTTCAACTAGTCTTAAGTGTAAGTATGCAAAACGTTCAAGTTTTTTACGTGGGTCGTCTATTTTAGCTATTTCTTGTTTTACTTTTGCAATGATTTTCCCAATTTCTTCTTCAAAAATAGTTATTAAGATGTCATATTTGTTATTAAAATATAAGTATATAGTTCCATCTGCTACATTTGCTTCTTTCGCAATTTCTGAAATTCTGGAGTTAAAGAAACCCTTTTTTGCAAATACACGAATAGCTGCTTTTATTATTTTATCGTGTTTATCTGTAACCTTCATAATTAAACCAAATTATAAACTAATAGATTTAACCCCCGTAGATTAACATCCAGCCAAAAAAATATGAATGTACGTTCATTCAGATAGTATTACATTTAGATTTTGTCAAGGAAAAAACGCTTAGAAGTATAATTTATGATGCTTGACACCTATATTAGGGCTTACTAGTTTGGATAAAATATATTATTTTGGTTTTGATTTTAATTTTAGGAGGTCTTAGGGATGGGAGATAAAAAGGTTTTAGTAGTAGGTTCTGGTGGACGAGAACATGCCCTTTGTTGGAAACTTGCACAAAGCCCTCAAGTTTCTCATGTATATTGTACTCCTGGGAATGCTGGTATATCTAAACATGCTACTTGTATACCTATTAAAGCTACTGATATAGAAGCTCTTGCCAAATTTGCTAAGGAAAATAAGATTGATCTTACTGTAGTTGGTCCAGAAGCCCCTCTGGCTTTAGGTATAGTGGATTTTTTTGAGAAGAAAGGACTTAGAATATTTGGGCCTAAAAAGGCAGCAGCACAAATAGAGGCTAGTAAGGTGTTTATGAAAGACCTACTAGCCAAATACAATATTCCTACTGCTTCATATAAAGTATTTAGTGATCCAGAAGAGGCCTTTAACTATATAAAGAATGAAACAGGAGCCCCTATTGTAATAAAGGCAGATGGGCTTGCAGCAGGAAAGGGTGTCATAGTTGCTCATAGTCTAGATGAAGCCAAAAAGGCAATAGATCTTATGCTTGTAGAAAAAAAGTTTGGAGATGCAGGAAGTCGCATAATTATAGAAGAGTGCCTTGTAGGTGAGGAGGCCTCTTTTATGGCTATAACAGATGGAAAGACCTGCCTTGCTCTTGCAAGTTCTCAAGATCATAAGCCTGTTTTTGATGATGATAGAGGACCAAATACTGGAGGCATGGGAGCCTATTCTCCCGCACCTGTTATTACTGATGAGTTATATAATAAGATTCAAGATACTATAATGACTCCTGTTGTCGATGCTCTTTTAAAAGAAGGAAGACCTTATATGGGAGTACTTTATGGGGGACTAATGATAAAAGATGGTGAACCTATGGTTCTTGAATTTAATTGCCGTTTTGGTGATCCAGAGGCACAACCTATTTTAGTGCGTATGAAATCAGACCTCTATGAAGTAATAGAGGCAGTTCTTGATGGAAAGCTTGATCTTATAAGCATTGATTGGGATCCTAGACCTGCGGTATGCGTTGTTTTAGCATCTAAGGGGTATCCTGGAAGCTATGAAAAAGGTAAAGTAATATATGGTTTAGATGAAGTTGAAAAGATGGAAGATGTAGTAGTCTTTCATGCAGGTACTGCCAAGCAAGGAGAAAAATTTGTTACGGCAGGTGGGAGAGTATTAGGAGTTACTGCTTTAGGAGATTCTATAGAGGCAGCAATAGAAAGAGCTTATGAAGCTGTTTCAAAGATAAACTGGGAAGGTATGCATTATAGAACAGATATTGGCGCTAAGGCACTAAAACATCTCGGAGAAAATGGCTCTTTGGGACCTAAAGTGGGGATCCTTATTGGAAGTAAAAGTGATCTTGAGGTTATGAATGAGGCAAAAAAACTCCTAGATGATTTTGGAATTCCCTGTGAGTTAAAGATAGCTTCTGCTCATAGAACTCCAGATATTGTTATAGATTATGCGCAAAGGGCAAAGGAGCGAGGTATAAAGGTGATAATATGTGGGGCAGGTATGGCTGCTCATCTAGCA